>JAFGTT010000011.1 GCA_016933955.1 Candidatus Zixiibacteriota bacterium | reverse complement strand
GATATTGGCCGGGCAAGTGATTACGGGAGCAGTGGTGTCGTCGATAGTGATCACCTGCTGGCAGGTGGCGCTGTTGCCGCAGGCATCGGTCGCCGTCCAGGTTCGGGTGATCGTATCGCTATTGACCACATCGGCATAGGTTATCACCGGAGCGGTGTCACAATTATCCGTCGCGGTGGCGGTACCGGTATTCGAGGGATCAGTCGATTCGTCACACTCAATCGTGATATTGGCCGGACAGCTGATCACCGGGGCAACATTGTCGATCACCGTGATCGTCTGCTGACACTGGGCAGTGGCCCCACAGTCATCGGTTGCCGTCCAGGTTCGGGTGATCGTTTTCTCCTGAGAGCAACTTCCGGCCGTCTCGTTATCAGTGAAAGTAATATCCGGCGATGGATCATGATCATCGGTAGCGGTCGCTGTCCCGGTATTGGCCGGATCGGCTGATTCATCACAGGCAATTGTAATATTTGCCGGACAATCAATCACCGGCGCGGAATTATATTGAACGGTAATATTCACCGTTCCGGAACATATGGCCCCGCAGAAATCTTCGCATTCAAATGAAGCTGTATATACTCCCGGGCCATCCGCCGTAAATGACCAAGTATTGCTGTCAAAGGTGCCATCGCCCGATACCATTCGGCATTCGATCAGGTTTTCATCAGGATCATCGGCGGAAATCGGGAAACTGAAGGTGGAATCCCCGCATACAAAATAAGTGGCATCATCAGGCAGATTACAGACCGGCGGATTATTGTTGACACATTGATTTTGAATTCCGGAAGTCGAAAACTGTATGCCGTCCGCCTGATAAACCCATGGACCGGCATAATTTAAGCCATAGTCCGAATCGCATACATAACTATCCGAAGAGTCAATTAATCCCAGACTATTATAAGAATAACCAATCCCGCAATGCCGTGAAAAAACACTGGTGTTGGGATCGCTGGTCGGATCGCTGCCGACCGCGGCCTGGTATTCATCGATCACATCGAAACCGCCGTAATCATGGAATCCCGGGATGTCGGCCAGAGTAATCATGCCAGCGCCGAGATAAATCTCATCGGCGTTGAATGGGTCTTCATGGCCGCTGGACCAGATGTTGAAATCTATTGCTGTTCCTGTTAATCGAATGGTCAGGAAATCATTCAAATCCCCGGCGCCGAATTTATATTCCTTGGTAGTAACATCCCACCAGATTTCATAAAGACCGAGGGTGCTGTCCCAGAGCGACCACCCCCAGCGGTCATTTTGCTGGAGACAGCGATTGGAAACGGTATCATACCATAGTTCGAAATTGTCTATGAAGACATTTACTCCCAGTTGCGGAGGTTCATCCAACAGGGCAACAACATTGCCATGGAACTGTTCGAGAGAATTGCCCTTGGAGTAGATATGACTGGCAATGGTCCATAGCCAGGTAGTGGTATCCAGCCAGATATACACCCCCCCGCTGTCCGGCGGTGGAAGCGGCAAAGCCGGTACGCCGAGAAAATACGAGGTATCCACTCCGAAATAATTCGGAGGAACACCCGGCTGGATATTACCGCAATCATCCGGCAACGAAGCTTCGCAGGTAATTCCCAGGATTAGATCATTGTGATCGAAATTTGATGACGTATGGTCGTCATCGATATATAACAGGTAATCAAAATCACCGGTGCAGGTAAAACTTTCAGTGGCACAATAGAAACCGTAGGTCGCTCCGGTTCCTTTATAGGCACTAACATCGTAAACCCTGAACCACTGGTGCTCATTGGCTCCTGATCCCGCAGTCAGACTTCTTTCCGAGAAAAGATAAGAATCATCACCATTGAATACCGAATCACCGTTAACATCGTTATGTAACCAGAATCCGACTATCGTCCCGCCCGTCAGGGATGTCGTCGTCACATAGCCTTCATTTCTTATCCCCTCAAAAATCAATTCCTGATTGGAGCCGACCCCGAGATCGGTATAGAAACCAAACCGGTTGACATCTTTCCAGGGAGTGTATTCTTTCAGCAATTGCCAGGCCTGAGGTCCATCGCACATCGAAACCACCAGGTCGGTGTTGTTATCGACTATGGGGCTGATGGTCACCCCATTAACCTTCAGATAAGGATCAAACCATGAATCGGCCGTTTCGACAAAATTGTACGGACCATCATAATCCTTCATCCGGACATCAATGGCCGATGCCGACATTGATGTGAAAAATAGTGCACAAATAAAAACAGGCAGAAAAATCGAACTGATTATCTGTCCCCGTTTATTCTTTTCATATGTGCAACATTTGACTGGCGACCTATAGCTACTTTTCATAGTCAATGACACTCCCGAATTTATGGTTGCTGATTATATTTTCGTACCCGGGGAAATTACTCCCTGATAAAAATGTGATTTTTGGAATAAAGTAACATTAAATCTTCAGTTTATAATATTAACCAACTAATACAAATTAATAAGACTTGGACCGAAGTCCCGTTATGTGGTATTTGGGTTGTGTAAACTATGAATTTATGTTACTCTAACACATATATAAGATAAAATTATTAAATAATTTAGCAAGGGAAAAAAGCTGAAACTGCAGAATAATTAATAGAGACCGGTAGGAGAAAAATCAGCCAATAATTGGTTTTTCACTCGGCATTTTATATGCGGTAAAAAAACCGTAAATTCACATCCGAGCACAATAATTAAGTTATTGCACGTCATGCAATTAGGAGGGTGTGAAAATAGTTCATATTGGGGAAATCATAAAAATCACCAAAAGTCTTTATCCCGGCTACCGCTATATCGGGCTCATTTCCGAATTACTTTACCTTGAGCTTTTTAAGTGAATCTATGTGCGGAACCACACCGATAACGGGAAATCCAAGAGCCGCCTCAATCTCATCCACCTTGCGGAAAGACTTGTCCAGAATTTCGGTCAGAAGTGTGGCCGCTCCACCGATGGCCAGCCCCAGCAGGAAACCAAGCATGACAATTTTTTTGCGCTGGGGTTTAAATGGTTCCATCGGAACTTTGGCCGGTTCAATGACCTGGTACTTCGATTCGCGCAACAATGCCTGGGAAATTTGTGAGCTTTCCTGCTGTTCCTTGAATTTGTCGCGTAAATCCCTGGCCGCGACAATTTCGCGATCGAGTTGATCCAGACGGGCCTGATATTCCGGGACCCTGTCAACCTTGGCCCGAAGATCATCAAGTGCCAGTTTCAATTGATTATTTCTGGAATACAGGGTTTCCAACTCGAATTGGACATTAAACAAATTGGCCAGAGTCTCGCGCGTGTCTTTATCGTAGGAATCAAACTGCTTGTTTACCAGGACCCGGTGTTCATCTTCAATATCTCCAATCAGGGAATACATCCGAGTCTTATGATTGAGAATTTCGGGCGCGCTCCAGGTATGCTTAAGCATCAAATCTCCAATGGAGCTCATATGCGTCTCAAGTTCTTTTTTCAGTCTTTTAAGATTGGATGATTCATTCAATTCAAATTTCTTATTGGTCAATGCCGAAAGTCTGGCAAGTAATTCACGCTCTTCGTCCTTCTTTAACTCAATATCGATATTGGCCGAGGAAATCTCGGAATTGATAGCCCTTCGATTTTCATCGGAGGCCACCGGATCGTCGATCTGGACTTTCATAAATTCCCGTTCGAACCTGGTTCTGGCATCAATCTTGTCATTAAGGTCCTTTTCATACTTGGCCAGTTGCTCATAGGAAAAATCCTGCGACATTCTGATTGAACCAAGCTCCTGTTTCATTTTTTCTTCGATAAATATCTCGCCCAGATTCTGGGCCATATCGCGGGCCCGGAACGGATCGGTCGATTGGACCTTGATTTCAATCTGATCATTCCCGACAAACCCGACCCCGATTTTCTCCTTCAGGTTGGCAACCAATAAATCCAGTTTAATTTGATCCAGGGTAAGATTAGGTTGCGAGGCCTGTACCTTGAGCGCCTTATTATCCAGATTGGGGTCCTGATCCAGCTTTAATTTCTGCGCCAGTTGCTTGATGAACGGTGATGATGTTATTTCGTTTTGCAAACTTCGCAATTCCAGCTGTCGGTCGGAAGAACTGCGATATCCCTCACGAATATTACCACCCAGTAACCTTTGAAGATCAACCGATAGCTTGACCGGATTACCGATATAGATAATGACGGATGATTCATATTCCGGGGTTATAAGAAAAGTTCCGGCCGCCGTTACGGCCGTCACCAGAATCAGCGGCAAAATTATCAGCCATTTTCTTTTGGATAAAATAGTCAGTATCTCGGTAATATCAAAACCGCTTTTCTTATCCATGCCTGTCTTTTCGTTAAACTCGTTCATGGCCACCCGCATCTATACTTGGCGCTTGATTTATTCTATCTTACTGCTTTCATCCGGAAATCACAACCCCGTCGGGCAGGATTCACCAAGAATTAATGGCTCTCCAGGTTGAATGTAAATAAAAAACTTGACCTCATTTCATTTCTTAAACAACCAAACCGGCTACCGGTTCATGGAATTATCGTGCCACACCTTGAAGTCCTTTTGTGTCAGGCCTATCGGCGCTCTGAAATCATCAATAAACAATTGCCATAAAAGCTGGGTGGATAGAATCCCGATAAAGGACATATTATCCTTGAAAGACAGATGGGCATGTGACAGCTTGCCGCACTTTTCGCGTAATTTGTTAACCGCTAATGCATTAAAGATGCCGACACGTTTGATTGAGGATTCCGAGAGAATCTCGGCAATATACTCAGGCGAATCATTCTGGACAAAGCTGTTGGAATCGGGCGCCATATAAGGCTGTTTTACCCGCTCGATAATATTCCGCGGTAATTCCTTCTGCATTGCCTTTTTCAAAACATACTTCTCTTTTAATCCCATTATCTTAAACAATGGCGGGATTTTCGCCGCGAATTCGACCACCCGGTGGTCAAGAAACGGAAACCTGCCTTCAACCGCATTGGCCGCGCAAACCCGGTCTCCCTGCGATGTTAAAAGGTATCCCGACAATAACGATTTGGCCTCCAGATACTGCGCCCGGGACAGATGGTGCCATCTTTTAAAACCATCCGGCAAATCACGCCCGAAAACGGAAACAGAATCATAATCACGAACCAGATCTTTCACCTGGTCGGTATAATAGCCTTTGATACGGGAAGTGGTATTAATCCGCGGAATATGTGAAAAATAATAATCATCGACCTGTGACAAACCGGTCTTATAAAAAGTCTCCAGATAAAATCTGGCTTTTCCCGGGGACAATGGCAGGGTCGGGTACAGTCTGCGAAGAAGCAACGGTCGGTAAACCGAATCGGGGTATCTAGCCCAGAAGCGACGAATTAAGACCTCCTTGAAAATATCATATCCCCCGAGAATCTCATCGGAACCTTCCCCGGTTAAGACCACTTTGAAGTTATTCTGCCGGACCAATCCCGAAAGCATCAAAAGCGGTGTCGGCGCGGTTCGGACTATCGGTCTTTCCGCGTGCCATATTACCCGTGGGAAATTGTCGGCGATATCGCGGTAGCCGCAATGAATTTGATTATGATTGGTCCCGAGAAAATCGGCCATCTGGTTCTGATATTCCGATTCATCATAGGCTTTATCCTTGAAGGCAATGGAAAAGGTCTCAATCCGGTTGGGCGTGAAATTTTTGATAAGGGCGGTGGTAGCCGAGGAATCCAGCCCTCCTGATAAATACCCGCCCACCGGGACATCGGCCCTTAACCGTAAACGGACCGAGTCGACCAGAAGCGCATGCAGTTCTTCGGCCCAGGAATCGATCGAACGGTTTTTATCGAATACTTCCGGAAAGGTCATACTCCAGTAACGACCGCCGTTGACCTTGCCATCGGCGATTTCGAGATAGCATCCGGCCGCCAATTCATTAATATCCTCAAATGCGGTCCGGGGCGGGCAGGTGGTCCACCAGGTAAAAATTTCGTCAAGGCCTTTGAAATCTATCTTTCGGGGAATTTTGCGGTCGGCGAAAATAGCCTTGATTTCCGAGGCAAAATAAAACCGCCCCTTGTGGATGGTATAAAAAACCGGTCGAATACCCAGACGGTCGCGGGCAATGAACAGTGATTCGCGGTTTCGATCATACACGGCAAAAGCGAACTGCCCGTTGAACCGATTGACACACTCCCGACCCCATTCTTCATAGGCATGAACAATCACTTCGGTATCAGACCGGGTGCGGAATCGATGGCCGCGTTTTTCCAGTTCCGGGCGAAGTTCGACATAATTGAAAATTTCACCGTTGAATGTGATCCAGATCGACTCATCTTCGTTGGCCAGAGGTTGGGAACCGGTACTCAAATCTATAATCGATAGACGGGCCTGACCGAGGGCGGCTTTATCATCAAAAAAAGCTCCGAATTCATCGGGACCACGGTGACGAATCATGGTAACCATATTGACCAGCAATTCCCGATCGGGTTCCTTCCGCCCGTCAATCTGAAAATATCCGGCTATGCCACACATATATTTTTTCTTTTAATTCAAAGCGTTGCCATCCGGTCAGGTGTTGCTCATTTCTTTTAGAAGTGGCTTATTGATTTTGCCTGACTGGTATTTCGGCATGACTTCCATAAATTCGATATACTTCGGAATCTTATGCTCCGACAGACGGGTCCGGCAATGATACTGGATTTCTTTTTTATCGGCCGTCATTCCTTCACGAAGGACAATCACCGCTTTAATTGCTTCGCCCAGCAGATCATCGCGAATCCCGATAACGGCCGCCTCATGAACCTTGTCCAATTCCAGGATGCATTCCTCGACCTCTTTGGCGCTGACCCGGTTTCCACCTGTTTTTATGATTTCTTTCTTACGGCCGGTGATAAAGAAGAAACCGTCTTCATCCCGGCGGGCCAGATCGCCGGTGTACAACCAGCCATCTCGAATTGTCTCGGCCGTTTCGGCTGGCTGGTTCCAGTACCCCAGCATGACATTATTGCCGTAAATCAGCAATTCACCCGACTCACCATCAGGCAGTTCGCGGCCATTATCATCGACCACTTTCAAGGTCACCCCCGGGACCGGGATACCGATCGACCCCAGTTTTTCGGCGAGTTTTTCAGGGGGGAGGTACGATGCCCGCGGAGCCGCCTCGGTCTGGCCGTACATAATATAAATCTGTTTGTCAGGAAAAGAACTCATCAGCTTCTTAATAATCTCGGGGGCCATTGAACCGCCGGCCTGCGTGAAATAACGAAGATTCGGGAATTTCCTTTCGGCCAGGGTCGATTTGTTCAAAAGGATGATAAAATTGGATGGAACTCCGGAAAAGCCCGTCACCGCTTCCTTTTCCATGGTATCCAGAACCACCTCAGGGTAAAGAAAACGATTATCGACCACGAGTGTCCCGCCAACCAGAACATGCGTCAAAAGAAGCGAATTACCGTAAATATAATAAAATGGCAGAATCACCAGGACCGCGTCGCGGCCGGTCAACTCGAGATATTTAACCGTAGCTACAGTGTTGGAAACCAGATTGCGATGAGACAGCATGACACCTTTCGATGCCCCGGTGCTTCCCGAGGTATAGAAAATGGCCGCCAGTTCCGGGGACATCTGATCCCCCAGACCCATTAACCGGTCAATATCCAGGGCCATTTCCGAATCATCCGATTCAGGCTGAACAATCTCGATTTCCTCCGGGACTCCCCCCAGTAGATCGGATAGTACCGTAGTCCTGATTCGCTCATGACTGAAATTCAGGTTCTTGTTGGAAAGAATAAATTCAAGAGGCGAATTCTTGCCGATGACAATATCCAGATGGCGGCGGAATTTGGTCTGAATCATAAGCATCCGGGCCTGACAATCATTGATAATAAAATTCAGTTTTTCTGCCCTTAGGGAAGTATCCAGCGGCACGGCCACAAAACCGGCCCGGAAGATGGCAAAAAACAGAATCGCATATTCGATGGAATTTTCGTACAGCAGGGCAATCCGGGTGTCTTTATCAAATGGCAATCGCCCGAGATATTCAGCCACTTTCTCAACGGACGCAAGTAGCTGCCGGTATTTGATCGCCCGGTCACCATGAACAACCGCCCGGTTTTCGAGAAAATTCCGGGCACCTATTTTTAAAAGATCATGGACTTTCATGGATTGCTTCCGGGGTGATAAAAAACAACCGCCCCCATTGGAAAATGTCTTCAAAAGGTATTGTTTATTTTATTTTGCCGGCAATAAATGTCACCAGATTATTGATCGAGTCGAGATTATCCGGGATCATTTCCTCATCCTCGATATTGATATTGAATTCTGTTTCGATGAATGATGTCAATTCCAGAACTCCGGTGGAATCGATAATCTCCAGTTTCATAAAAGAATCATTATCTTCTATTTTTTCGATATCGCTACCGATCAAAAATGAGTCGGTAATGAAATCTCTGAGCTTTTGACGAATGACATTACTATCTGACATGTTGTTTACTATCCTGCATTATCCGAATGATATTATCTTCAATCTTTTATATCCAGCGGCGGCATACGCAAATATTCCGTCGCCTTTATTTTTCGAGCTATATTATCATAACCTCGCCGGGCCTGTTCGGCCGTAATTCCGATAACCTTGGCCGCCTTCTCCGGTGGAATATCATTCTCCATGGCATACCAGAGCATATCCATCCGATAAAAATCAAGCCCGTAGAAAAATTCTTCCTGGGTGACCTCGGCGCTGTAGGTATCGGTCGTCGGTGTCCTCTTGATGATTTCTTCCGGGACTCCCAGTTCCTCGGCGACCTGATAAACCTGCGTTTTGAAAAGATGCGCAATCGGTTTCAGATCGGCCCCGCCATCGCCATACTTGACAAAAAAGCCCTGCATATGTTCATCTTTGTTGCCGGTTCCCACCACCGCCCAGTTCTTCTTTTCGGCATAATAATAAAGCGTGGTCATCCGTAATCGTTGTTTGAGATTCGATGAAGCTACCACCTGAAGATACACATCCGGCGGCATTCGTTTCGATTTTTCCCGGCCGGATTTATCTTCGATAGTTAAATTGAAAAAGTTGAAGGTTTCTTTTTCGAGGATATTCTGCGGAATAACGATTTTGCACTTATCCTTTTTCTCATCGAATTCAGGGAAAACCCTTTTGATGGCCTC
Organism: Candidatus Zixiibacteriota bacterium; assembly: GCA_016933955.1. Taxonomy (NCBI): domain Bacteria; kingdom Pseudomonadati; phylum Candidatus Zixiibacteriota; species Candidatus Zixiibacteriota bacterium. The sequence continues at coordinate 52,606 of JAFGTT010000011.1, read as the reverse complement.
ATTCCGGCGCCGATAACACCCCATCCCCTCCAGGCCGCCGGAGATTTCATCCACAATAGCTTCAAATCCAAATTGAGCCGCCAGTTTCTCGGCCAGATCGCGGCTTTCCCCGGCCGATTCATGCTCAGGCATCATTATTCCCAGGACTCTTTTGGGTCCCAGGGCCCGCGCACATAGAGCCGCACACACCGAGGAATCAATCCCGCCCGATATGCCAATCACGGCTCCGCCTTTTTTCATGGTTCCCCGAATCTGTTTAAGAACGGTCTGGCAGAGTTCTTCGGTAACGGCCGCGGCATCGATTTTCAGACTGTCTTTATTAAACTCCAAAATCAATTCCTTTGTATCATTTATGGAATATTTCGACCTTTAATCTAAGATATATTATATCCGAATAAAATAAAAAAAGATTTTTGGCCCATATTTCTTTAAGTCGTTTCAAGATAATAACTAAAATACGCAGTCTATATATCGGCTTAATGGGATTTTTTTTTAGATTGTCGATATATGTATAAAAAATGACCCTGAATCGGTCAACCGGTAATTCGGATAATATTGCTTTCCGACAGGGTATTTTTATTGCCCCAATCGGCGATATCGCCTATTTTTATGGCTTATTAGTAAACCCCGGGAGTAATCATGAGTCGGAAATGGAAGGTAATTCTGGTTTTGTCCCTGGCTTTGAACCTGACGATCCCTTATATCATTATTCGGGCCGCCGGATACAGATCCAATGTTAACTACTTTCTGGACAAATACCTGAAAGTGACCAGCGAATATTCCCGAAGAGATCGATACGTCAAAGAAAATCAATCGCTGTATTCCGATTCATCAAATCCCCGCCGGGTCGTATTTCTGGGGAGTCAGGTAATCGAAAACTGGGATATGAGGCATTATTTCCCTGACATTCAGGCTCTAAACAGAGGTGTTTCCGGCCAGCGCTTTTCGGGCTTTCCTCTAAGGTTTAGACCGGATGTTACCAAACTTAAACCTACGGCGGTAGTTATTGAGATAAGTTCCTACAATTTCAGGCCGGAAACTTCGGTTGAGGAAATGGAAGATTACATGATGAGTATGCTGGATATGGCTCGTTTTAATTCCATAAAACCACTTCCGGCCACAATAATTCCCCTTCGCGAAGACGGTCTTGAATCCGATGAATACAACTTTGGCGATTATGCGATAATGGACAGCCTCGCCCTGTTCAATAATTGGCTTAAATCCTATTGCCGCAGTAACGGAATCGAATATATTGATTTTAACCTAATTCTTTCCGATTCAACAGGTTACTTAAGGAACGACCTCTCCCGGGGCCCTATTGAACCGAACGACGCCGGATATGAGGTCATGGCCCGGGCGGTCAATGAAGCCCTGATAAAAATCATGAATCGATGAGATAGGCTATCAGTCGTCACCTTTGTTTGATATGAGAAAAAAGAAAATCCTGATCGTATGCATGTGGCCCCTGGGTGGCATCAGAACTTATCTTAAATATAACTATCATTATTTTCCCAAGGATGAATTCGATATAACCATCCTGGCCAATCCCAGTATTGAAAAAGATCATCTGATAAAAGACATGACGTCTGAAGGTATTAAAATCGAATGGGCTCGACCGATATGGGGCAAAAATGTCCTGTTTTACCATGTTGCCCGGATGCTTACCAAAAACAAATATGATTTAATTCATAGCCAGGGATTCTTCTCGGCTTTTCATACCGGTCTGGTAAACTGGATATTCAGAGTTCCCCACGTACTGACCATTCACGGCATACTCGAAGACAAATATCTAAGCGGAAGGCTGGCGGTTTTCAAGAAATTAATCCTGAAGCAGTCTCTTAAAAATGTTACCGTCTTTCATGGCGTCGGCAGCGATATCCTGGAACATTTCAAAGAAGCCTTTCCCGATTTCGGGAGAAAAAAAGAGGGCTGGGTGGTTATCAATAATGGAATCCAGGCGGAGCGCTTTCTTGAGCCGGTTCCCGATGCTGACCATAAGCTGAGAAAGCAATTGGGATTTCCCGAAAATAAATTCATCTTCGGTTTCTTCGGGCGCTTTATGCCTCAGAAAGGTTTTAACTATATTATCGATGCGGTCGATTCAATTGTCCATTCCGGCCGAGAATACCATGATTTTATCATTCTGGCCGTCGGTTCCGGTGATTTCGAAAGACAGTATAAGAATGATGTTACTCAGAAAGGCCTGGATCGTTTTTTTCATTTTCTTCCTTTCGGTTCGGATATCTCTCCCATCATGAAAGGTTGCGGCGCGGTTTTGATGCCGTCGATCTGGGAGGCCTGGGGTCTTCTGGCCTGTGAGACATTGACCGCCGGCATTCCGCTGATTGCCTCCGATTGTATCGGATTACGGGAAGTGATTAAAAACACCCCGGCTATCAGAATTCCGTCCCATGATCCGAAGGCCCTTTCCGAGGCTATGTTACAGGTTATAGAACAACCGGAATTACGTCGTATATTCGAATCTGCAAAAGAAACTGCGGCCGGGCGTTTCGATGTTAAAGATTCGGCCTCAAAATTGGTTGGATTATTCCGGAAAACCAGCAGACAATGACGAGCAGTTTCACTCAGCCGAAATAACTTGTCTTTATATCATAAGCCAATCAAAATCAGCCAGAGCTTGACAGATAATGTTTAGGCCATTTAATCGAATTCCCATGCAATCCGTCCGGTCAGACCGGGGATTGCCGGAAACGGAAATGAATTTCTTAACGAATAACTATAATCTTCCCGTGAATGTCGGAATTTTCAACGAACCAGAGATAGGTGGCCGACGCCACCATATTGCCGTCCTCATTAGTCCCATCCCAGGCAACCTCTCCCCCGGATATATCGGACCATTTTTTAACGGTCGAACCGGACACCGTCATTAAAAGCAGGCTGGCATTTTCCGGGAGTTCCGTAAAATAGCAAAATCCATCGGTTGCCGGATTGAAAGGATTGGGGTAGGCATGCGATTCCGGTCTGATCATAAAGAAATTACTCGCTGTCGAATCCAGCATACTGGAGACGGCATGCCAGCAATAGGTTTCGAACGGATCAAGTTCGACCGGAACCTGCCAGATGGTCACCTCTTCATCACCCTGTGACATACTACCGCTGGCGATAATGTCCGAAAACGTGGAATCCAGGGCGACCTCGAATTCATAAGTCAGTTCCGATTCACTGTCTATATTATTGATTACCAGGGTCGGCTGGCGGCTGTGCACGACCCCGTAATTCCTCGGTGACAGAGCGGCTATTTCCTGACCTTCATCAAGAGACATATCGGATCTGGCGATAGCCGAAACAACATTGGAAATATCCGATAAATTCCCGGCCTCATCCCTGGCTTTTACGGCAATATAATACTCTTCACCCGCGGTGATGCCGCCGCCTGACATATCCAGACTTATTTGATTATACAGGTTGTCGGGGACGAAATCATCATCATAAACATCGACTTCATCCCAGCCTGATTCGTCGAAACTCTGCACCGAATATCTTACCGCATACGATGAGGCCACTCCAAGCGCGTCGTTATCTTCGGATGGTAACCAACTCAGATATATTTCCCCGACGCCAAATCCGGGGATTGCCGAAATGATGACCGCCGCCGGAGGTGTGGTATCACTACTGGCAATATTGGAAAGCGTCGACCACCGGTCGGTACCGTACCTAGCCTTCATCCCGAAATAATAGATACTACCGGTAAGACCGGTCACGTTACAGGTTTGGGTGGTACCGTAAACCGCAGGATTTGGCTCGCCGCTGACTTGGGTGGCCTGATTCCAATTATTGAGGTCAATTTTCTGGGTCGAATAGCGAATATCGTACAGACTGGCCATACTGTCGGCCCCGGCTGTACCCGGCGCAGTCCAGGTCAGGGTTATCGTACTACCAGCGACAGATTCGATATCAAGATCATTGACCGCCGGAGGGAGACCTTCGGTGCTGTCCAAGACCATATTTATGGGACTGACGGCGGCCGTTACCTGAAGAGAACTGATGACAGTACTGTCAGTTCCCTTTTTTGCGATAATTTTAAAATTATTGTACCCTGTCGAGTCGGAAATGCTCTTGAACGCATGGAGATATCTGGCCACGCCGGTAGCCACCCCGGAGGCATTGGTGGTTGTGCTGAACGCCGTCTGGCCATAGTTGTTTATAGCCCTGACGGAGGCGTTATCCACCCCGGCACCATTACTCCCCGTAACCGTAATAACCAGGGTTTTCTCGAGACTGATATCGCTTCCCGCCGCGGTTGATGACGGATCCCAGTAAATATCGGTGGCTGATGCCTCGCCCAGATAGACAACGTCCCGGGCGATATTATCTTTACTGGCACCGCCCCAGTCCCCGACTTCAAAGGTATTATAACCGAAGGTAATGGGAGCCGTAGCAACCGTATCGCCCTGGAATAAAACCGTCGATGCCGGCCCCCCGTCACCTTTTCCAAGATCGATTCCGGTGGTACTGCTTTCGAAATAATTATTGCGGAATGCATTCCCGGCACTGGTAAAATCATAATCATCATATTCATTGCGGACGGTCAGTCGTATCCCGGTCGCCGCGGAAACACTGGAATTAAGAGCTACGGCCTCAATATGATTTCTCTCAAAAACCGTGAAACTATCCTGACTTGGCCCCTCGGAACCATAAGCCGCACTGGTAAAAATAAGGTCAATACCTTCGCAAGCCCTGCCCCATGCAAGAGCATGAGAACCAGAATCGGGGTGAGCTGAAACATAAAACTCATTATCATACCACTTGATATACTTATTCCCCCAGCGCTGTTTTAAGCCCTTGGTGGTAACACCGTTATAATAATCGTCCTGACCGCGATGCAAAATCGCCTTATTGTTATAGAATTCGATCGGATTGGCGGCCGTTCCTGATCCATAGCTGACCGCGAACCCGAGCTCGCAACCTTCATTCTGGGTTCCGGCTATGACTACGTTATGGTGTATTTTTGTTCCGGCGTACGGTTTCCATAGTGAAATACCCCCGGAACTACTCGAGGTATGGCAGAAATTATCGCTGGGATAGCTGTACAGGTCGTTTTTGGCATCAACGAACAAAGTACAATTATAAACCAATAACAACCCGCCTCCGAAAATACCGCTATGCCAGCAGTCAATGTAGAGGTCGTGTATTTTCCAGTTATAATTCGGCGGAGTCGGAACATTGGACGGATTCCCGAACAGAATCGAGGTAGCATGCATCTCACAGCGGCTGACGAACCCGGCCACGTGGTCAATAAAACGTCCGCCGTCTATCTCAGCATTGACAATATTGCCGCCGGGATTATAAATATTATGGCCATTCCAACCGTACACCTCCATCCTCGTGTTCCGGATTAAAAGCGTATTCACGGAGGATACTCTCAGGCAGACATTATTCCAGGAGCTATCCGATGTGCCGGTTCCGCCCCCATGCCTGATATTGCCACCATATATTTTAATGTTACTGGCATTACTTCCGATTTCTATGCCGACTTTGCTGTCGCCGTAACCGTCACCGAATTGAAGGGTGTCGGTCCCCAGATTCACAAAAACATTGCTGACACCGCTGATGGTAATCCCGTTGCCGGCAGTGGTAATTTTCGTCCCGGCGATGGTTATACTGTCGTTGGAGTGGGCGGTATAAGGAAGACTGGACGATGACAATTCCACATGATTATACGCCGCCTGGGCATTTATTGCAAATAACAGGATTATTGCAAAAAACAGGTTTATGGATAATCTGACGGAAACGGCTTTCCCTTTGATGTCCCTGATATTTTTCATTGTTGCTCCTGTTGCCATAAATTTAATAAACGATCCGATGCCGGATTTTCCAACATTAGCATGTAAAAACGGTCCAAAACGATTCTTACCCCCTTGGGCTGTAATTAAGCCCGTATCCTAGTCACATGATCGGTATAAAAATGGTAAATTTGAATTTTAATATTCGCCAGGGACATATAACCTCTTCTATTAAGCAAGCTTGGTTTCGTTCATAACTTTCTGATCACCGGTTATCCAAATTCGATTCTCCTTCGAACGTGAACTGCTATGCAAAATTTATGCCCGCCATCCGGGTTTGACCGGAGCGTCACATGCCATTGTGACGTAACTTGTTACATTTCCCGGACGGAATCGGCTTATTTCTTTTCGCGATCCCTCATGTTAAATTCTTGAACATATGCTATTGCCTTATACAATACGCAGTTCAATTTTTTAACTCGCAAATGAATAAAAACGCTTTTAATTGCTTCCCGCAATGGATTTGTAAAAATCGCAGGTATCTTTTATCATTTTATCCCCCGCAAACCTTGTTTTAGCGGAGGCGGCGGCGGCACGACCCATCTCATCGCGCAATGGCCGGTCATTCAATAGTAGACTGATTCTCTCCGCCATCACCAGCGGGTCCTTTTCGGCAATAAGAAATCCGGTCTGACCATCAACAATGATTTCGCCATTCCCTCCGACCTCAAAGGCAACGGCCGGTATGCCGCATAACTGGTATTCAATCAACGTATTGGAAAGGCCCTCGGAATCGGATGTCAGGACCCCGATATCGAATAGCGAAATGTAATCATATATGTTCTCGGCAGAATGAGTTATTATCAGCCGCGAATCCAATTTCATCTCGCGAGCAAGATTTAGTAAATTGTCGCGTTCATCGCCCTTCCCGATTATCATGAAATATACGTTTTGGTTTGGAAGTGATGCGGCCATCCGAATAAAAACATCAAGTCTCTTTACCGGTCTCAGATTGGCGACAATTCCCACCACCGAAGCCTCGGCCGGAATATTGAAAGCCCTCCTATTTATATTCGGATTAACCTCACCGGGCAGTTTGAAGACACCGTTATAGATCACCTTGATCTTTTCCGGTTTAACCCTTTCGGTTTTCGATACCACTTTCTTGACCGCTTCGGCATTGACCAGAAAATAATCGGCCAGACGATTCAAACGGCGCAGATAAAAAAGAAGCCGCGGCGTGTACCAGTAACCCAGATCCCGGCGGCTGACCACACATCGGCAATGACCGGCCAGAAATGCGGTCATAACCCCGATAATATTGGCATCAATGAAAAAAGTCTGGACAATATCAATCCTGTTGTTTCTGATATATTTCCGAAGCCGCATCATGGCTTTAAGGCCATTCAAACTCAATAGCTTATTTACGTCAAGGCAGAGATAATCACATCCGGATTCTCCAAGCAATGACCGGATTTCGATGTTCAAAGGCTGAAGGGTTACCATTGTACAGAAAAACTCGCTTTTATCAAGATGGGTGATTAATCCAAGTAGCTGGTTCTCGGTCCCGGCCCCCTTTATCAGGTTATCGATAATATACAGGACTTTTATCTTTCGCATAAAACCAGCCATATCAACTCTGTTCCAGAAGCCTTTTATACAGCGCGGATATTTTTCCGGTGTGGGCTTTAAAGGTAAATTCCCTTTTAAGACGTTCCAGACCATTTGAGCCATACAGATCCATCAGGTTTGAATCCTCCAGCCCTTTCGTTATTGCCCCGGAAAGACTTGTAGTATCTCCCACATCCACAAGGATTCCTTCTTTCCCGTTCTCCACAACCTCTGGAATCCCGCCGGCCCTGGATGCAATTATACCCAGGCCATGTTTCCAGGCTTCGAGAATAGTAACCGGGTGACCTTCCGAAAGCGACGGGAGAACCAGGAAGTCGAGCGTTTTATAGACTTCATCAATGTCTTTGCGGAAACCCATGAAAACCACCTGATCTGAAAGGCCGAACTCCTCCACCATTGCTTTCAATGTCGATTTTTCCGGGCCGCTTCCATAGATTTCAAGTACAAACGGGATCGGCAAATTTTTCAAATCACGCAGCGCTGTCAAAAGAACATGAAGCCCCTTTTCATAACTTAACCGGCCAATATAACCGATCTTTACCCTGTTGCCTCTGGTTCTGATGGGTGGAATATAAGAATCATCGAACTCGACCGCATTATAAACAACCTCAATTTTATCCGACCCGACACCCGCCTTCCTCAAAAGCCCGGCGGTGGCATGAGAAACCGTAATAACGGCATCCACCCGGGGGAGAATTCGGCGGTCAAGCCAGTTGTATAATTTAACCCGCGGCCCTTCCTGTGTCCAGCCGTGAAAATGGGCAACTTGTGGAACCGGCAGTTTTCGCAGGGCCAGATAACCATAGAAATTTGATTTATATTCATGAGTGACGACCAGATCGACCCCATAATCGCCTATTATGTCCCTGATCTGCCGGGGGATATTTAAATCAAGAGGGCGTTCCCCCGTGATTTCGGCACATGTGATATTTCTTTTGCGTAATTCTTCGAGATATTCGCTGGATTGGCCTGGTTTCAGGTAGGTGGCACAGACGAATTCAAAATCATCCAGACTCACCACCTGCCCGACAATCAAACGTTCCGGACTGCCGTAAAACTCCGATCCCCGGAGATGCAGAATTACATTTTTGCCGTTTTTCAAACTGTTTTTCCCGTCAGTACCATGTTGAAAAAATCTTGCAGTCTATCGCCGATCGTATTCCAGCTGTATCTCTGATGAACCAGATTGAAACCATTTTCGGCCAGAGCCGCCGAGGCCTCCCGATCCCGCAGGGCCCCGGCGCAGGCTTCGGCAAAGTAGTGGGGATTATCAGCCAGAATAATATTTTCCCCGTCCCCGACATACAAACCCTCAGCACCAATAGTCGTCGAAACCACCGGCTTTTTCATGGCCATGGCTTCAAGTATCTTAAGTCGCGATCCCCCGCCGATCCGAAGCGGAACGATATAAAGAGCCGCGCGGGCGATATAGGGCCGAACATCATCCACCGTCCCGGTCACCTCGATACCGTCAATACGGGACAGAGTCTTTATTTTCTCGGGGGGCGTCCGCCCGACTATCAGGGTTTTCACCCGGGGATTGATATTTTTCAGAAGCGGAAATATTTCCTGAACAAAATATAAAACGGCATCCTGGTTGGGACGCCAGTCCATGGAACCGGTAAAGGTCAGCAGGTTGGGATCAACTTCGGTCTGTTTTGGACTGAAATATTCGATGTCAACGCCGTTTTCAATAATTTCAACCGGGCAATTCTTATTTAATTCTTTTAAGGTCGTCGCTTCGGACTCCGATACTGCTGTTGCCCCATTGACCCATGTCAGGCACTGCCGTTCGAAATTATCGATTTTCTTTCTTTGAAGATTAATATACCATCGCCTGAGCGGATTCGATTCATTCTCATAGTACCTTTGCCAGATAGCTGATTCTATATTCTGGGTCAGAAGGATTTTTTTAACATTCTTAATATTTTTCATAAAAAGAGCGTAAGGGGTCCATTGGGCGGCCAGAATATCGAATCCGGTTTCTTTCAGAAGATCAACCAATTTACTTTCAAACCTGGCGGAATAGTGACTGGTCACTATATATGGCCTCGGCGAAAAAATATTCATCAGCAATTTCAAATAAAAGGCCGGCCCGGTTTGTTTCCGGTCGATTTCATCCACCGCAATGGGGGTCATCCCGGCCGAGGCCATAAACCTGAAACCATCGGACTCATCCCTGCCATAAGCCAGATAATAGACCCTGTTGCTCTTTGCCAAGTGTCTGGCCAGATTGAAATTCCGGATATTTTTCCCGGAATTGAGAGGGTATGGAAATTCTTCGTCTATTATCAGAATATTCATTTTCTATCGGCCGGGCTCATCAATATTGCATACCGTGAAGCGAAATTTTCCCCTGGCGGTGGCCGGGATTTCATCGACATAATTTATATTACATTTCATCGGCGCGCCGAAAACCTTTTGAATCGTTTCCTTCAGAATCTCAACCGATTTCCCGGTAAAATTATCGGATTTGACAATGTTGAAATCAAGCTCATCGATTTTGTTCTGGACAATCTGTACCTGGTCAAAACCCTCGATATGTATAACGTAGGTATCCAGAATGGAAATCCCGGAAATCATCCGCCCATCGGGAGTATACAGGAAATCCGAGGTTCGGCCGGTTATTTTTCCGAGTCTCGGGAGCCCCCGGCCACAGGCGCAGGGATCGTTCCTGACAGTGGCCAGATCACCTATTTCATAGCGAATCAGGGGGACCGCGTGGTTTTTCAAGTCCGTAATAATCAACCGGCCCGGCTCTGTTTCGGTGGCCCCGACCGCTTCGACAATCAACCCGTCGGCATTGATATGCAGGCCGTCATGCCGCTCGCATTCCGAGGCAATCAATCCGACTTCCTCACAGCCGTACCGATTGTATACGACATTTCCAAACACTGCTTCGATCTTCTTCCGCTCATTATCGTACAGCATCTCGGCCGTGGTGATTATCCCCTCCAGGTCGAGGATATCGATTTTGTTCTTTTCAACAAAACAGGCCAGCATATAAATCGAATGAGAATGCCCCATCATATATTTCGGTTTGAATTTACGCACTCTCTTCACAAATCCCAGCATATACTCCCGGTTCATTTTCAGCGTGTCGAGATATATGGTGCGTTGCAGAAGAGCGTTCCGCAGTTTCTCCTTGAAAGTGTATTTCTTGTCGGTATCGCCCCAGATGGCCGCCAGTTTTTTGCCGGGGCTGTACCCCGCCCAGAAATCGTGTCGGAGAGCCACACACTGGCGAAATTCCATTCCGTGACTGTCGGAAAACAGCTTCAACGGATAACCGGTTGAACCGCCGGTCCGGATCGGATACAGCCTGTCCCTTTCGAATTCATCCGAAATCATCAGGTCAAGACTATTTCTGATATCTTCCTTCCCGAGAATCGGTATTTTTTCAAGATCCGAAAGGGAGTTGATAGCGGACGATGAAATACCCCAACTCTCGAAAAGGTCATGGTAGTACCGGCAATGCTCCGAAGCATATTTCACCAGTGCTTTCAAATTCTCCAGCTGGATTTCCTTCAATTTCTCATCCGGGAAATATTGAGAGTCGGCCAGATATTTTTGTATCGGGCCCCAGTTTTGTCCTTCCTTAAAGAAATAGAGCGGTCGAAATATTTTTTCGATCAGATACCTCTTGAAATCCATTATTTAATCCATCACTAATATTAACAGCTCAGACCGCTTCGGTGGGCCCCGGTCCGGGTTCCGGTTCTCCTATGGGCCCGTCGGATCTGATCATATTCAGTAATACCGTCACCGCACCGGATAGAATAAACCAGTTATAACGATACAGGTTATGTCCCGCCAGGCCAATAAAAAACAATAGCAATAATTCTATATTGAGGGCAATGACGACGTTATACAAAAACTTATCCCGATCCCTAAATTTCGAGAAATACTGCTTTAATCTTTTAATGCCTTTGAAAAGCGCGTACATCCAGATAATAAAGACAATCAGGCCAAGAAGACCAAGTTCTCCGAAAATCTGCCCCGGCAGGCTGTGCGACTCGTAGTAATAATGGGTATAGATAAGAGCATTGGCGATACCATAACATCCTATACCATATCCCAAAATTGGACGATCAAGCATCATTTTCATCCCCAGGATTAATCCGTCAATACGACCATGCGCCGATTGAGCCGCCCCGTTGTTGGAACCGAGGTCGGTTATACTTTCGAAACGTTCTATATACTGACCGGGAATAAAAGGTATCAAGACAAACATCGCAATCAGGATGATGATCAGGTTTCTGAATTTTGATTTATTGAAATACAAAACCATCAGGCCAAAGAATGCCAGGCCGGCAAAACCGGTTCTGGAACCGGTTAAAACAACGCACCACAGCATAACCAGACTGATCATAATCAGAAAAGCTTTTATCATCTTAGATGAAGTCGAAACAAAATAGCAGTATACTAATGGAAGCGTATAAATGATAGTCGGAGCCAGGGAGTTCGGGTCGCCGTAGGAAAGATCGATGCCGGTGGCTCTTTCAATGCCCATTTCCAGTTCCCTGATACCCATATAGTACCTTATAACCGCCGCCGAGGCATGGAAAGCGGCCGCCAGGATAACAAAAATAACATAACCTTTAAACTGCTTCCGATTTCTGATCAACTGACTTATGAATAAATAGACGATCCCCAGGCGAAGTAACTTGTTCCATGTTTCCCAGGCTCCGGTGATCCAGATAGCTGAAACAACAGACAACAAACAAACCAGTATGAATATGACAATACCGTAATCGATACTGGTAATGTTGATTTTCATCCGGTATTCTCTTTTCAGGAAAATCAACATACTGACAATGAGCATAATGGCCACTATCCGTTCCAGCGGGATGGGCACCGCCATCAGGAAAGGAACGAATTCCTGCGGACGGATTAACAGGAAGACAAGGTAAATCATGAGCCCTGTAAAGGGTTTGGCAAGGATTACATAGGCGGCGACAACACCTATGATCAACATGAACGGTACCAGGGCAAATTCGGGATAATAATCCATCAGGAAAATCATCACCGCCGGGAGAAGTAGGCAGAGAAATATTAAAATTCCATAAAAAAGTGATTTTGAGCTGATATAAGTTTTTGAATAATCAGATCCCATGACCGATACCAGTCGCGCCTGTATCCCCTATTCCTTATTGCTGACCATTGTTTTTACGGATTTTCCGCGGAAAATCCGTCCTCGATCCTCGGGACTAAGGACAAGCATTACAAAACCGGCAAATATAAATACGCCGGTGATCGAAATATTGATGAAAAACCCGAGCCACCCCTCAATCCGAATGAACCTTGAAACCGACAGTCCGACCGGAAGGGTGAAAATCACACTGCTTAAGATCATCTTCAGGCTGTTAAGATAGAACTTCTTCAGATTGCCTTGAATGGCTTTATAAAATACTCTGGGGTATATGAAAATGTATATGATCAGCTGGGGAATCGCGGTTCCCCAGGCCACTCCGTATATTCCCATTATTTGAACCAGTATAACACTCAGGATAATATTACTGAGGGCTTCACTGACAAGGATATAAAGCAGGGGCCGAAGCCGCCCGATACCCAGCAGAACCGAATTGGCCATCATCTGTGGAAGATATATGGTTGCCGGTACAACCAGAATATATAATATTGTCACGGTTTGATCAAAATCAGGCCCCATCCAGAGGTATATAAACTGCCGGCCGAAAATCAGGATTCCCAGGCAGATACTGATCGTAAGATAATACAGGTATTTGGTCAGCTTTTCATAAAGCGCCGAGATTTCATCGAGATTACTGGAGGCATCCAGGTGGCTGATGGCCGGAACCAGCGGAACCCCGATCGAATTCACCAGCATCCGCAAATGAGTAATCAGCGTTCCCGCAATGCTGAAATATGTCACCGCCGTGGCCGAGAGAAAAAAACCGACCACGATATTATCGGTACTGAATATTACAATCGTGGAAACGACTATCAAAAAACTGATAATGCCGTAATCGAGCAACTGGCGGATGACACCCTTCTCAATATATCCGATTTTGAATCGGATCTCGGGGACAATGCTATGCTGCATGCGTTCCCTGACAATACCCGAGAGAAAGCTGAAAATAATTGTAATGACGGCAATGGTGACGATACCATAGCCTTTCGAAATGAAATAGACCGTGACCAGGGCCGACAAAATTGATTTGGCGATATTGGTTCCGTTGAGAAGATCGTAGCGATGAAACGGTCCGAGGGCGGTCCACGGCATAATCAGAAAATTAAAGGCCTGGTTGACGCCCATGATGATGAGCGTGATTTTCATAACATTCACCATCATTTCCGGGACTTTAAAAAACTCCACGAAAAATACCACTATGACGATAGTTCCGATAACCGTCAGGGTCGCGATGGCCGTATATATCATTCCGCTGGAATTGACAAGTTTATTCAGGCTCAGATAATCTTTAAGGGCGTAATATTTCGGCAAATATCTCGCCAGGCTCTGTCTCATGCCGACATCGAAAAACTCGGTGTACGTGATTATCGACATCACCAGGGCCAGAATTCCATACTCCGCTTTGCCCAGATTATGGACAAGAAAGGGGCTTAAGAAAAAGCCGATAACAACCGACACCGCCATCGAGGCCCAGTTGGAGACTATATTTTTCAGCAGTAATCGCTTCGGATTTTCCATTGGTCAGCGAAATAACTCCTTTAAAACCATCATTCCCAGAATCTTATGCATGGCATATTCGCGGTAATCGCATATGTCGATTCTCGGAATCATAAACCGATTCTCTTCATACAAAGGATATCGGCAGATTCCCGGTCTGGTTGTAAAACCGATTTTATACCCCGCCCGATCGGCCTGTTCGGCCACCATGTCGCTATGGGAACCGGCCGGGTAACATATCCCGGTCACCACGTTTCCGATTTCACGCTCGATTTTCTCTTTCGATTCCACCAATTCCCGGTAGACTTCATCCTTATTCAGTCCGGCGAGTTTTCGATGGGTTAACGAATGCGATTCCAGGCTGTGACCCTCGGCATATATTTTTTTAAGTTGTGCCCAATTCATAGTCCCGATAGGCAGTTTATTCTTGATTTCTATAATCTCCCCCAGTATGTCAATTACGGTCTTGATTTCAGTATCTGGCAACTTATTCAAACCGAGAATCAACTTATAACAGAGAGCTTTCCTGCCGGGTAAATCAGGAGGGATACCCCCTGAGAAAATTTCTCTTACCGAGTCAGGAAGACCGGTATTGTTGGTGATTTTTATCCTCGTGTCATCATCATTCAAATTATGAATCAGGTTCGAAATCCTGACATGCCAGAATAAATTCCCGGTTTCCACAAAGCCGGTGGGAACGAAAACAGTGCAACAGACATCATGTTTATTTAATACCGGCAGTGCATATTCGTCAAAATCCCCATCGGCGTCATCAAAAGTAATAAGAGCGGAATCGGCTTCGAGTTTTTTATCTCCGATAACACATTCCACAAAATCATCGTATTTTATTATTTTCAGATATTTCCTGATGGTTGTGATTGCTTTATCGAGAACCTCGGGCGGGAAACCTCTATCATACGGTGAATAAAAAAGTCCGGCCTTTCCCCCCGGGACAATCCTGTGGAAAGTGAAAATAATCAGCAGATATCTTCTACGGACAATTCTATGAAACCAGAACATCAACCGCCAAAAGCCGAAATACCGGCAGCCCCGCAAAATCAGATTTCTCAAATGACTGATAATTCCCAATTAACCTCCGCGAAATCTCGATTTCCCGCCGCCAGGTATACATGCCGACCAACAATCCGACCCGGATGCCGGATTTTATTCAATATTGAACGGTGAGGGGATCAAAAACAAGACTAATTTTCATCTCCAAGCCGAATGTTAAAAAATCAATTATACGATTGTTATGTTATTTTGGGGAATTCTAACGAAAAATCGAAATGATTTCTTCTTATCTTTGAGACCTTTCACATAATTTATCTTCAGGAAGGCCAGTTTTATAAAGGTTACCGTGAATATTTCTTTAAAACCCATTTTATTCCGAAGAGCCAGATTACGGTCATTAGTCACTTCGACAAGGACATTATAGTACTTAATCCCATTTTCCCGCAAATAATCGGAAACAGCATGAGTCAATCCGAGATAAAGCCCTTTCCGCCGATATTCGGTCAGGACCATGGTCCCCACTCCATAGACTTCTTCGGGAGCCATATCGAATTCGAACCCCATGCCTCTTATATAGCAGTGGCCGTAAGCCAATCCGGTTATGGCCGCCGGGGGATTACCATCAATCGAGGCCAGGAAGAATTTTATTCCGGAATCGATCAAGCGCCCGGCATCTTCGCGACTCCAGGAGCTGATTCTGATGATATCATTTATATCATCATGGGTTGCGATTTTTACTTTGATAGATTCCTGCCGTTTATCGGGCAAGATTAATTTCTCGGTTTGAAGAACCAGGGCTTTATTATAAATTACCAGCCAGGGTGGTAATTTACGAGTGGCCAGGCAAAAAAAGATATCAAACCGGCCCGCCACCAGAGGATTTATCGCCCGGCGTATAAAATCAATAATTCTCATAAATCTTCGACCACAGGAATATTTTCGCTAATAGCCCGACGGCCGACCAGTCTTTTTTTGAAAAACATTAGCAGATCACCCTTCAGTCCCGGCCGCCCGACGGTAATATCCACATGCCCCCGAATATCTTTGGCCAGACCGGTTTTGGCTTCGGTAACCATCCCGGCCAGATCCAGTTCCCAGCTATGGCCGTCCTTTAAAATATCCCGGATTACGTGGGCGTGAAGCACCACCCCGGGCATTTGATATCGATATTCATCATCATATTCCCAGCGAAGCCCGACCAGCCGATGGTTATGACTGAGATAATAATCGAAGGCTATCGGGATATCGTTAAGGACCAGAATATAGGCTGTGACAAACCCGGCCCTGGCCCCGATCTGACCCAGATCGCGATAGAATGATGCCATTTTGAAATCAGTCTTCAGATCAGTCCCGCCTTCGGTCTTCCAACTCCGGGAGGAAATCGACAACAGGTCTTCATGGTGCTTTTCGAATTCCTGCGGATTCTGCAATTTAATAATAGTATATTCCCCGGATTTTTTCATCCGGTTCACCGAATTCCGGAAATTCTTGCGATTACCCTTGGAGCGGCTTTTTTCAAAGGCTTCCCAGTTCATATTCAATATTTCATAGGGGGATTGGATGCCCTTCTCGACCACATAATTTCGCTCGGAATCAAGATATTCAATAAACCGCCGGGTGGTTTTTTGCCCGGGATCAACACTCATCAACTCCATAAAATCCCAATTCCCGATCGTCAGGACAGAATCAAAAAAGGGATTTGGGTCAATCGAATCATGGAGGATAAAATTACAGCGAGGAGAAATACTGGCTCTCAGGAATGATTTAATCTTGAATGGCACACCCTTGCGCTTGCGGCGAATAATATACAACGGCGCCACCCCCATTAAAATACCATCCATCCAGGCGGTCTGCAGAGACATCCGGCCGTTATTCAAAAAATTCTTTATCCAGCACTCAAACCATTCATGCCGCATAAAGGCATGATTGACATCCGAGTTATCCAGTAGTTCATTCCATGGCTGCCGCAGAGTCATGAATTCATCGAAATCTGTTATCAGTTTAAAGACCATTTCCCCTGTTACCGGGATACCCTTATAATTTTGATCGAATCATTATTGAATAAGACCGGGTTTCCATAAATTTTTCAGCGTCTAAATTAAAAAAACGGCCTATTCTTTGCAAGTTAAAAACTTACAGCGTTGATTCAGCTCTAATTCCAGAAAAGACCTTCAGGAGGGACTTTAATAAATACAGTGAATTTTTTAACACGGTGAGGCCAGTATTTATAATATGTGAATTTCAATCCCAACAGAGAAAAATGGGTGGCTTCTCCAACCGGTTTGAAATTCATCCTGATATGTGTCTTATATGATAGGCGGTTCAACGAATGAATACTGGCATATACTCTGGTTCTCTTCTCCGATACAAAGGAATTGTAAATTGCATTAAAGGCTGTCGGGAACAGACCAAGCATCCTGACTTCCTCGGCGGTATAACCTCCATAGAAAATGACCCCGTCGTCTCCCGGATCCAGTATTGCCCCTCCCACTTTCAGATATCTTTTCCCCGGCGAGGCCCAGATTATGGTATGAACCGAATTATCCTTGCCCATAATCAAACACCGGTCGCCATTGTCCAGTCTTTCCCTTATAAGCCTCCGGGAAATACCGAGCGGAACTATCAGCGGGATATCATCGACATCTGCAAAACGCATGAAATGACTGTCATAATTACGGCATAGGAGTTTCGGCCTTTCGGCACACAGAAGATATGTCCGGACATATTTAAACAGCCAGTCCGGCAGACGCCAGGAAACAGCATCCAGGACATAATTAAAGTTGAAACTTGCCAGTTCTTTAAAAAAGCCTGTCATTGATCTGAAATTCCAGTCCGGTTCTCCGGCTTTTATCTATCAGTAATAACAACCCATGATCGACAATAAATCAATGGCACAATTTTCGGATTAGTTTTCCCACTTAATTATCTTCGGCATTCCTCCGGGAAATTATACAACGCATATCCGCCTTTTCACCGTCCAAATCAATAAACGACCTGGTCTTTTCGGGTCAGAAACTTGCGGTATCAATTTAGATTTAATTCCAGTACAAGCCTTCAGGTGGGACTTTAATAAATACATTAAATTTCCTCACTGCATGAGGCCAGTATTTATAATATGTAAATTTCAGGCCGAATAAAGAAAAATGTGTAACTTCTCCGACTGGCTTGAAATTCATCCTGATATGTATATCATACGATATTTTATTCAACGAATGAACTCCCACATAAACCTTGGTTCTTTTCTCCGAAGCAAAATGGTTATAAATTTCATTAAAGGCGGCCCGATACAAGCCATGCCTCCGGAATTCCTCCACCGTCTGACCGCCATAAAAAATGACTCCATTCTCTCCGGGATCCAGGATTGCGCCAACCAATTTCATATACCGCTTGCCCGGTGAGGCCCATTTAATCGTATGAATTACACCATCTTTGCCAGCAATCAGGCACCGGTCGCCATGAGCAAACCGTTCCCTTATTAGTTGCTCGGAAATATCAAGAGCCTCTATCAGGGGGATATCGGACGTGTCTGCAAAACGCAAGAAATAACCGCGGCAATCCTGATATATAAGTTTTGGCTTTTCGGCGCACAGGATATATGTCCGGGCATAATAAAACAACCAATCCGGCAAGCGCCACGAAATGGCATCCAGAACATAATTAAAATTGAATTTACCTAATTCCCCAAAAAAGCGTGCCATCGACAGGAAGTCCTTTTCCGGTTCTCCGAATTTATGTTGGCGGATAGGATCAAGCAGGAATTAACATTCAGTTAATTCCATCAGGTCGGGATTCGTCGTTCCGCCCAATTCTCTACGGCATTCCTCCAGGAAATTAAATAACGGCCCGGACTTAATCGAGGGATCAATAAGCCGGGTAAAATACTCTGGCGCCTCTGCATCCAGAGCCGCTTTCAGCAAGATATTATAGGCAGCCCAGTAGTCAAGAGCCACCGGGTCTTTTGAAGCCAGAAGGGTGTTGGCTCTCGCAGCCATGGAAACATCCGTTCGGGATCCCCACCCGACGGTAACAGCCGTTATAAAATGCATGTCGGCCGGCCGGATTTTCTTCATAAAGGCCCCAAGGACTCCGCCGGTATAACGAAACCGGAAAACCGAGGGATGCAAAAGAATATCCCAGTAGAAGGGTGTATTATGCAGGCTTTTCTGGTGCCTGGCCAGAAGACGGAAAAGATCTGAGGCACCGATATGATGGGTATTGAAAGTCCCTTCGGGATAGGGGGCCGGATAACCGCAGGACATATCGACCACCCCCATATAATTTTTTATAGAGGCCGTCACACCCGCATAGCGGCTATGATGATTCAGGGCAGAAAAATTGAAAAACTTCACCGGTTGCCCGGTATATTCACCTTCCCTGAATGCACCGTTTTTCAAATCAACCGTGGTCCCGCTGTAAGCTGAAGTAAACACCGGGTAAGCCAGCATGCTCCGATGGCCATAGGGACATTCATAGTACAGATCTTTCGGCCAGATATATCCATCGCCTTCGGAAGGGTGCGAACGGACGGCATCGCCGAAACCGTCAAGTTGCAGAGGGGTGGGATTGGCGCTGGCCGGGTTCCAGTGATATTTGGTCACGTTGGAAAAACCCCGGCCATTGAAATATTCGACCAGTTCATTATAATTGAATCGGCCGTTCCGCTCGGCGGTCGTCCAGCCGCGGCTGTTGATGTTTTTGGCCTGGTGATTATCGGCGATTATGATTTCACCCGTAAAATTCCCGCTCGCCAGAATGTTATCTATGAAAGCCTTCAGGACATCCGTGTTGGTCATACCCTGGTTCCACCACTGGCTGTTGACCTTGAGAACGATAATATCATCCTTATCGACCAGGGTTTCGATTCCTCCCAATGAGTCTATCATCCGCCTGGTGATTTCTTCCGGATTATTCCCGGCGGCCTTCCATATTTTAGCCCTTTCTTCAACCGGGAATTTCTTTTCGGCTTTTTTGGAAGCACAACCCATCAAGGACTGAAGATAAATCATTGCGGATGCGGAACCAAGGATTTTGAGAATATCCCTTCTCGAAATCATTTATTTCCCCATGAAATAGCTTTCAATCAAATCGAGAATTTCCTGTTCCGTCGCCTGACCGGCTTTAAAAGCCTTCAGTTTCCGGTCAATGTCGAATTTGAAAATAGTGGGATTATCAAAATCATATGTAAAGGCGGCAATACTCGCCCCATCGGTAGTTCCGATCCCCTGGCTCTGGCAGCCATTCAGAGTCAGGCGAGTATTATTCGAGGCGATATTGTAATCGGGATCAAAATATGGTTGATTCGGGTAGATGGGATACATGACATTCTTGCACATGTAATAATCGAGAGAAACCGGATCATCGCCCAGGGCCACCGTCCGCGCCTGAGTAGCATCGGGACCGAATCTTGATCCCCAGCCAACCCATTCGGCCGATGTCAAAAAGATATCGGGTTTCCTGACATTATTGATCCAGGCTCCGATGGCCTGCCCGACCGCTTCCGCGCCAAGATCGCCATAGGCATGCAGGCTCCAGTGAAAATCCCACGTGGAACTCCAGCCGCCGACCTCGGCAATGCCCAAAAATGACTTGGTGGCGCTCGTCACTCCGGCATAATCCTGTTGCGCCTCGTAGCCATGATTATTCAGGGTTGGGACCTTAATAAATTTCAGTGCCGGTTGACCGCTATATCCATCATGATAAACCCCGTTTTTCAAATCAATCAGCCGGTTGGAATAGGGTGAACGGATGATCGGATAGGGAATTCCGAATTTCTGGTTGGTTGGCGAAACCCACTCCAGCCTGACCCAGCCCTGCCCCTGCTGGGGGCCGGTGATAATCGGCCAATTGGTTGAATCCTCTTTATTCCTCCAGATTCTGACGCCGCTGACATTATTATGCCCCGCATTATGATAATAGGTGATCATATCATTGAAATTATAGGGGCCGTTGCGGGTAAGTTCATAACTGGTGGCTGTCCAGTAACCGGCCGTAACCGATTGCGTGCATTCAGTGAAAATAATTTCTCCGGAAAAGCCGCCCGGCCGATTAAGAATTAAGTCAATTAAGCCCATACAGCATTCGCAGTTGGATCCCCCCTGATTGGTCCACTGGCCATTCGGATTAATAACCACAACATCATCGGAACCGATAAAATTCTCGATCCCGCCGAATCTCATATCGAATGCTTTGGCCACATTTTCAGCCGGAGTGCCGTTCTTAGCCACATAGACGTTGGCCAGAATATCGGCCTTGACCGCTTTTGGCAAGAGAGATATGAAGGAGAAAAGGCCGTTCCCGACCACGGCGGCCGATGAAAATCGACCCATCTTTAGAATAAATTCCCGTCTGTCGATTGAATTACCCTTACTCATAATATATGGCCCGCGTTAAAATGAATGTCCGGCTTTTCCCAATTATATTTCTTGCCCGGTCACCTTATGGGACATATTTTCCTCCAGGCAAGCCTCGTTATAAAATACGCATCGAACCTAATCAATAATTGGACAACAGGATATCGTCGGGCAGAGTTGTCCGATTTTCAATTCAAGATAACCATCCATCCCGTATTTTCATCGGTAATTCTCATATCCGGCCCCAGTTTTTATTCCGTCCTCGCATGAATTTAATGCAGTCCGATTGACTCCGGAAACGCAGAAAATCCGACAATAAACCGACAGGCTCTCTTTCGATTACACTAAATAATTGGAATCCCTGAAGATACGCCCGGCACAAAACGAAGGCTTCTTTTTCGGGTTTTTATTTCCTTCTGAAACAGGATTTTCATTCCAAATATCTTAATAAAATCCACTGCCATCACCGGCTCAAAATTACTGCGAATATGATAATTTCTCGAGATGGTATTCCAGAATTCCACCAGGGCGTAATATTTCCTGATATTACGGGCCCTCAAAATCCCAATTACATTTTGAAAGGCGCTGTTAAAGACCCCTTTATATCTTATATCTTCCGCCGAAAGAGCACCATAAAAATAGGCCGATTCCTTCTCAATCGGCAGCATCAGGCCATAGCCACGGATAAAGCAGGGACCGCAATGAATCCACTGGATTGTGACGATTCTGTGATTATCCTCTTTTTCTTTGGTAATAAAGGCCATGTCGCCGTTTTTTATTCTCTGCTCCTGGACTTTTACCGAAATCCCGGAAAATTTCTCTATCTCTTTAAAATCCTCGGGGGCGGCTAATTGATATTCATACTTATTGTTGTTTCGAGCCGGTAATCGCGGGCTGACGGTGGAGAATATATACCCTGAATTGAAGCGGAAAAACCAGTCGGGAGTATGTAATCCCACTTCGTAGAGGAAATGTTTAAATTCGCCTTTGGGAATATGCACCAGAATCGACACAATTGACGAAATTTTACTGGAAAACGGGTTCATAAATCACCAAGTCGAAACAGCAAGCTGAAAACGTGACAACTCTCTCCCATCCTCTCAAGGATTACCTTAATACTATCGGCCGATTCCGGTTCGAATAAAGCTCGATTGCCTTATCAGCCAGTGAAATTCATCAATGTATTAAACGCATCCCTGGCCGGATAAATTAATTCAATGCCGAATAGCGGAAAAATATTCGTGTATTCTGTACCGGCCTTTTATTCAATTCTTCCATTCAAAAATTTAATTGCAGTTTAATTCTGTTATCCATATAATTCTTCTGAGGATGATTGATGGTAATAATTATATAGTAACCGAATTGTCAACAAAAAATGAAAATTACCTTAACCGGCCTACCTTCGCATATAAAATCATTTAAATATTTCTATATTCTGCTTTTTCTGACACTTATCGCGAACATGCGAAATATCCTGGACCTGATTTCAGATTGGATTCGAGATAACAATTATTCGCACGGTTTCTTAATTATTCCCCTTTCAATATACCTCATTTTCAGAAAAAAGGAAGGAATATCTTGCCGGCCCCAAAAGGGGAACGTCGGCTTTTTCCCTCTAATCCTTGGCTGTCTGGGTTTAATTGCCGGTACCGCCGCCAGTGAGTTTTTCACAATCCGTCTATCGTTAATCCTGATAATAACCGGATTAACGATTTGTCGAATTGGCCTGCCGGGATTTAAAAAAATCTGGTTCGCTTTTTTCATGTTGCTTTTTATGATTCCCATTCCCGCCGTGATTTATTATTCCGCCACCTTCCCCATGCAGCTTTTTGCCACCCGAACCACTCTGTCTGTGCTCAACCTGATAGGTGTCCCGGCTGTCGGAGCCGGAAACATAATCCACCTGCCCGATTACAGCCTGGAGGTTGCCGAAGCCTGCAGCGGTCTGAGAAGCCTGGTGACTCTGATGGCTTTGGCGGCGCTTTATGGCTATTTGACCATGAGAAGCCGCCTTGGCTGGCTTATTCTTTTCCTGATGGCCATCCCGATCTCAATTATTGCCAATATTTTCCGGCTGGTCATTACCGCCGTCGGGGCTTATGCCATAAGCACCAAATTCGCCGATAATTTTCTACATGAATTATCGGGGGTTATCGTATTTATCGTGGCCTTAATAATGATTATTGCACTGGGAGCTATATTGCAGTGGCGAAAAAAACCTTCACAATAATCCTGATTGCTTTGCTTTTAACCTTTGCCTTTGCTTTTGCAATAAAGCATTATCGGCCGTCATCAACCTTGATTCCAGCCCTGGAAACCATCCCACTGGAGAAAAACGGATGGATCGGACAAACAGAAAATCTTGATCAATCAATTATAGATATCTTGAGTCCCGACCAATTCTTTTCCGCATCCTATCAAAACAGCGCTGGTGCCAGGGTGCAACTGTTCGTGAATTACTTCGCCTCGGATAATCGAATCGGCGGTCCCCACTCGCCGCGAAATTGCCTGCCCGGCTCCGGCTGGTCGATCAAAAATATCGAACCAAGGATTATTGCGACACCGGCCGGAAAAATTAAGGGCGCCCGTTTCAGGATCGATTACAAACAGGAACAGGAGGTTATGGATTTCTGGTATGTTACCAATTACGGTGAGACAGCTAATGATTATGAATTCAAATTGTACCTGATGCTGTCCTCGCTGTCTTTCCGTCCCACCGACCGGGCCTTCATCCGCTTTATCTCAAAAGCCGATTCAGTCAGCCTTTTGTACCTCGATGAATTCGAAAGAACATTCACAGGGGATATCTATAAGGCCCTGCCAATCGGGAAATAGCCTTTCGATTATTCTTCCTGAAATAATCAACGGCCGACGCATGGATCAATCATCGATTATGAAATTGGTGTCATCACAATCTTCATACCTGATCTCATCCGGCTTTTCGGCTTTATTTCGGCCGGCGTAAAGGCGGTCGGGAGTGTTGAAAATTAATCCTTCGGTCGAACCGATATTCTTATAGGCGTGTACCACCCCCGGCGGAATTATCAGCGTAATCAGCTCATCGACTCCGATATCAATCCGGCAATGCCTTCCAAACCCGGGGGAATCAGGCCGATTGTCCCACATATAAACTAGAAAAAAGGCGCCTCCGAGAAAGGTAAAATGATCGGTTTGATAACGATGTTCATGGGGGCCGCGGACCTGTCCCGGCCGGGTCATCGAAATATAGCCCATGGCGGGCCGGAAACCTTCGGGCAACTCATCTTCCCGAAACAACTCCGCTAACCAGCCGCGTTTGTCTTCATAGCGTTTGGATCGTTTAATAATGACTCCGGCGATATCACATTTAATCTCCACGATCACCGCCTCTCCGATTCAGGAATTCTTTCAGAGCTTCTCTATAATTTTTCATAATATTCAAACCCAGCTTTTCGAGATTCCTGTTTTCCAGGCTGGTAAATTCGGGCCGCGGGGCTCGCCAGGGAAAATCCGACCGGGTGCAACCGGACAAAGCTACGTCCCCGCCGAGATGTTCGAATAAAATCCGGGCCATTTCGTATCGTGAACACTCTCCCCCGGCCGCACAATGAAAAATGCCTTTAAGATTGTTTTTTATAACAACCTCGGTCTGTCGGGCGATTTCCATGGTCCAGGTCGGCGATCCGATTTGATCGGCGGCCACTTTTATCGGGTCCGGATTTTTTCGGGCTTTTTTTTCATCCATATATTTCCGGCCCGTCATGATCAATTTATTTATAAAAGCCCGCTTGCCGGTGCTGTACAGCCAGGCGATTCTCAGAACAACTGCGCCATCCAGAAGCGAAAGCACTCTCGTTTCTCCTTCGAGTTTGCTTCGCCCGTAAATATTAATAGGATTGGTCGGATCGTTTTCGGTATATGGCCGACTGCTATTCCCATCGAACACATAATCGGTCGAATAATAAATCATCCTGACCCGATAATCATGGCATAAGCGAGCCACATTCTCCGTCCCGGCGGCGTTGACTCCATAAGCCAATTCCTCATCCGCTTCGCATTTATCGACATCGGCCAGCGCCGCCGCATGCAGGACGATATCCGGCTCGAATTTCGTAAAAATCCTGTCGGCCGCGGCAAAATCTCGAATATCGAAATCTTCCCGGCCCGCCGGATATACATCGTATTTTTCCGAAAAATACGCGGTCAGATCCGATCCCAGAAGACCCGCCGCCCCGGTTACAAGAATTTTAGAGGGCATGCCCTTGCCCCGTTAAAATTTCGATCAGGTAATTCTTATACTCGTTTTCGGGCATATCTTCCACAAGTGCACAAAATTGATCCATTTCAACCAAGCCGCATTGTAGAGCAACCTCTTCGATACATCCCAGCTTAATCCCTTGTCGATTTTCAATAGCCGCCACAAAATTTCCGGCATGGCGGAGACTTTCATAGGTTCCGGTATCGAGCCAGGCGGCGTCCCGCCCAAGTTTTACTACTTTAAGACGACCCTGCTTCAGGTAGGCGTTATTGACGTCGGTAATCTCGAGTTCGCCCCGTTTTGATGGTTTGAGTCCGGCGGCGATATCGATCACTCCGGCATCATAGATATAAAAGCCGGTTACGGCGAAATTCGACTTCGGTTTTTTCGGTTTCTCTTCTATTCCGATCACCTTGCCTTCAAGATCGTACTCTATCACCCCGTATCTTTCCGGGTGTTGCATGAAATAGCCGAAAATCAGCGCCCCGGCGCGGAAACGATCAATTTCCGGGGCAATCCCGGAAATACCATAGAAAATATTATCTCCCAGAATAAGAGCCACCGGGCCGGTTCCGATAAAATCGCGGCCGATCAAAAATGCCTGGGCGATCCCTTCCGGCCTGTCCTGAACGGCATACGAAATATCCAGCCCCAGATTCCGCCCTTCACCGAATAGGCGACGGAAATGCTCGATGTCCTGGGGTGTCGAAATAATCAGAATGTCCCGGATACCGAACTGCATCAGGGTGGCCAGCGGATAATAAATCATGGGTTTATCGTAAATCGACAATAACTGTTTGCAGATCACTCTTGTGACCGGATAAAGCCGGGAGCCGTTCCCTCCCGCCAGGATTATACCCTTACTTATATTGCCGCCCACCTGATACCTTTCTCAGCGATTAAGATAATTTCGTTCATAGTACTTCATATATTCTCCGGAGAGACAACTCCTCAACCAATTATTATTTTCCAGATACCAGTCAATAGTATCCTCCAGACCTTTCTCAAAAGTAATCTCCGGGGCCCAGTTCAATTCATTCCTTATCCTCGATGAATCAAGCGCATAACGCCGGTCATGTCCCGGTCGATCGGGCACTTTTTTAATCAGTTTCGCATGCGGCCCGCCGCCGAGCTTTTTATCCAGAAGATGGCATATCATTATTACCAGATCAATATTTTCAATCCCATTTCCGACTCCCGCGTTGTATTTTTCACCCGACCGCCCGTCACTGAATACTCGTTCGATGGCCCGGCAGTGGTCGTTTACATGAATCCAGTCGCGCGTATTTCTGCCGTCGCCATATATCGGTATCTCCAGACCGTCAATAGCATTTCT
This sequence comes from Candidatus Zixiibacteriota bacterium, assembly GCA_016933955.1. NCBI lineage: Bacteria > Pseudomonadati > Candidatus Zixiibacteriota > Candidatus Zixiibacteriota bacterium. The sequence continues at coordinate 25,647 of JAFGTT010000011.1, read as the reverse complement.
GATCACCAGCGGAATTATTTTTTCCGGAAACTGATAGGGACCGTAATTATTGGAACAGATCGTTATCACCGTATCCAGGTTGTATGTTTTATGGTAAGCCTCGACCAGATGATCGGCGGCCGCCTTCGAGGCCGCGTAGGGCGAGGTCGGGTGGTAAGGCGACCATTCTCCGGCTAATCCAGGGACTTCAATCGAGCCGTAAACTTCATCCGTCGAAATATGATGAAACCGAAAATCACCGGGATATTGCCTCGCCAGTTCGAGAAGATTCGCCGTCCCGATAATATTGGTTCCTACAAAATCAATTGGATTTAAAATCGAACGGTCAACATGCGATTCGGCGGCGAGGTGGATTATTGCATTAATGTCATAACGGACAAAACATTCTTCCAACCGGCTATAATCACGAATATTTAATTTTTCGAACCGATAGTTGGGATAATTTTTCAATTCATCGAGATTGGCCAGATTCCCGGCATAGGTCAGACAATCGATATTGATAAAAAGGTAATCAGGATAAGCGGGTACCATCCGCCTCAGAAAATTAGAGCCGACAAATCCGGCCCCCCCGGTAACCGCCAGTCTTTTAACGTATTTCAAATTCGATCCCATAACTTATCATTCTCGGGAATAGTTATTAAAACAATAAAAGCCCCTGAATGTCAAGCCAAATGGCATCTTCGGAAAAAGGCAAATATGAATTTGGTAATTGAAAGAAATGGTTGATTTCTGCAAGAAACGACTATTTTAAAAGGAGTAGTTTACCCCGCGTTTTTTCTTCACCGATGGTCATGACATAGAAATATAACCCGGAACCGATCGATTCCTCGGGAACCCAGTTCAGCAAACCTTCATTATTCATCGTAGTGAAATTCTGCCTGAAAATATTTCGACCCAGAATATCAAAAACCTCGAAGATCGCCTGTTTATGTGAAATCGAGAAACCGGCATATTTTATCACAACCGTACTGTTAAAGGGATTGGGATATGAATTCGACAGCAAATACCCCGCATTAATCAAGTCGTTTTCGCCCCCGTCATCATCGACATCAAGAGACAGGACAAAATCAATCGCAATATCATTCGAGGTCGAGAAAAAGCCGGTGCTATTTCCGTAAAAAACAGTACTATGAAGCGGTAGAATATAATCACCCAATTCCTGACTCGTGATCCGAATCTCCAGTTCCAGGCTGTCCCCCGGATTGACCGGATTGGAATAGCCGCTTCCATTTCCAAGAGAATCAATTATCCAGGAGAAGGTATTTTGATCGGGAATTTCATGATTATACTGGGCCTGTGAAAATATATAGTCTATCTCTTGTCCGTTTTTCCGGACAGATTGGTCGACGATTTTAAATTCCACCGGAAGATTTTCAGAAAAATATAATCCGGTCAGAGAAAAGGCCTCATGATTGACGATGGTTCTTTTTATTATAAGTGTATCATCCAGCTCCAGGGTTATGGCATTAATGGCATAACGACTGCTGATATCAAATGAATCGGGATATAGAGTTTCCTGCGCTTCGGCCGAAATTATACCTGACATACAGGCGAATATTAAAAAATAAAAGGCTATGGTTCTCATAATTGTCTCAATCCAAAAATTAAACGCCGGAATTGCAATAAATAATCATTATTAAACAATTACCCCAATATTAGGGAAATCGACACCAAATCCGGCAAACTTGACAAAATCATCTATCTGATGGCGCTCCTTTCCCGAATATTGTCCGAAAAAATTCCAGTATGAATCCAAAACCGAGCCCGGTGTGAATCGCAGGATAAATCAGGAGTATGGGGAAAAAGTATCTGATACCATGCCGGATTGCCGCCCCCAGTGACCATCCCAGAATACCGAGAATATAAAGACCGACAATCGCCATAAACAAATAAATCAAAGGTTGAATGAAAATCGCGCAGATGCCCAACGATGGGATTCCGACCGTAAGAAGAAGCGGAGCCAGCGTTCCCGCCGATAACGAACCGGGGAATTTTCGGAATAATCTGTATCGCCCGATTCCATATCGCTTCATCTGGCGGAATAAACCGCTCAACGATTCTCTTGGATAATAATATACCGCCAGTTTTAACGAAGTGAAGGATTTAAAACCGGCCCGAGAGGCGCGGTAATTGAATTCAACGTCCTCGCAGGCATCGAAGATCTCATCATAATACCCGATTTTATCAAATATCTCTCTCCGGTACGAGGCACCGGAACTTCCCGGATCGACAAATTTATCATCCGCCGTATAAATAGTCGAATCCAGCCCATGACCGATCAACGACTTCCGGGCAATCGCCACCGCTCCCTGGAAATGGTTATTATCCGGCGTCTCCAGAAACTGGGGCCGGCTGAGAATCTCCAGATTATGGGTCCGCATCAGCTCGACCATGTTTTTCAGGAGTTGATTATTGTCGATATAAGTGTGGCCATCGATAAATGTCACAATCTCGCCAGTCGCCATCCGGACTCCGACATTGCGCCCTGCCGAGGATAATCTCCCCGGATTATTCAACAATCTTACTCGGTGATCCTGTCCCGCTATTTCGTCGACAATCTCCCGGGAACGGTCTTCCGATTCGCCATCGACCACCAGAATTTCCAGCTTATCAGCAGGATAATCCTGACTCAGAATAAACCCCAGCGTGGCGGTAATATATTTTTCCTCATTTCGGATCGGTATAATTACCGATATTTTAGGTAGTTCTTCCATCTATCCCCGAAAAATATTTATGAGGTCATGACAATTACGATTCAACAATCTTAATTCCTTAATGCCTCATTAAACATTTTCATTCCCCACTTTGTCAACCGTAAACTGCTCGTTAATCGGCATATCGACAAGATTATCCGGTTGATCGGCCGGACGATGATAAATTGTTTGCCTTTTAAAACTGTATTCGGAATAATATTGAAAAACGTAATTATCTATAAATAATCGGAGGGTTCATATGGCCCATGACAAAATCGAGATTTTCCGGAAAGAACGGGAAAGGCTGAATGATCTGGTTCTCGCAAATTCCGGAACGACCGTTAAAAGATATTTCAATCTCGACTGGCAGGCTTATAGCGATGGCGCCCTGCCGGCCAAAACCAAGGAACTGCTTGGTCTGGTCGCTTCACTGGTTTTAAGATGCGACGATTGCATTCTCTACCATGTCATTCGATGCCGGGAGGAGGGTATTACCGACCAGGAACTTGAGGAGTGCCTGGCAGTCGGCCTGGTGGTGGGGGGTTCGATCACTATTCCCCATATTCGTCAGGTCTGGAATAACTGGGAAAACCTCAGACAGGGAAAAAATAAGTCGGAAAGCAATCATGAATAAAATAGAAATTTTCCCGGGCCTCTTTCGGGAAATAGAAAAAATTGTTTCCGTACCGGGCCGGAATCGTACGAAATTGGAAAAAATTTGCCGGTTAATTAAGGACCAATTACCCGGCTATGACTGGGTTGGGTTTTACCTGGTTTCATCCGATAAAGAGCGCCAGTTGATTCTCGGTCCTTTTGCCGGCGAACCCACCGAACATACCCTAATTGCCTTCGGCCAGGGAATCTGCGGTCAGGCAGCTGAAACCGAGAAAACTTTTATTGTCGATGATGTCAGCCGGGAAAGCAACTACTTGTCCTGCAGTCTTAATGTCCGCTCCGAGATTGTTGTCCCGCTGTTTAAAAACGGTCATCTGGTGGGAGAACTGGATATTGATTCACACACCCCGGCCGCCTTCACCCGTGATGATGAACGTTTTCTGGAAAGGGTGGGGGAAATTGCGGCCGGTCTGATCTGAGCCGGTCGGATCGGATATCGAATCCTGATTATTTTTTCATTTGTTCCAGTTTATCCTTCAAAGCCCGCACCCGGGACGAATCGGACGGGGGAGCAAACCGGATATACTCCAGGTAGGCCGCCTTGGCCTCGGTTTTGCGGTCAATCCATTCCAGAGTGGCGGCCAGGTTGTAATAACCATTGGCATCGGTCGAGTCTATTTTGACCGTTTTTTTAAAATCATCGACCGCCTCATAGAATCTATTTTCATCATAATAAACGCGACCGCGATTGAAATAAGCATCTTTGAATTCGGGTTGCAGTTCGATCGCCCGGGTATAACTTCGCAGGGCCATATTATTATTCTCCAGGGCGCTGTAGCAAACGCCCAGATTGAAATAAGCCTTGGCATAATCCGGTCGAATTCTGATAGCCTGTTGATAATCCTCCATGGCTACCGAATACATACCTTTTTTATTGTAAACCGTCCCCCGGTTGTAATAGGCCTCGGCGTACCCGGGATCAACCTCAATGGCTTTGCCGTAATCAGCGACAGCCTTATCCTTCTCGCCAAGCCGTTCGTAGGCCAGAGCCCGGCTGAAATAGGCTTCGGGAACGGCAGGATCCAGCTCTATGGAGTGCGAAAAATCCTCGACAGATTTACTGAGTTCGCCGCTCATTCCATAGGCAATCCCGCGCTGGAGAATCAACCCGGCGTTATTCGGTTCCAGAGCTATCGCCCGGGTATATTCCGCAATGGCCTCATTTAGTTTACCCCCGGAAAAATATTGATTACCGCGGTTGATATAATCGGCCGCCGAGTTTTGCTGCTGGGCATAAAGAGATACCGACAGAAATACCGATAATCCCGCAACCAGGCTTAAAATCATATTTATTCTTGGCTTACAAATCCCGAGTAGACTCTTTTGCATTATTTTCATCGTTCTCTCCCATCTCATAGTTAGTAATCGGTCCGGAATCTGTCTTCAACACATGAGTTGCCGGGTCAATTCATATAAATGATATGATACCGCCTTCAATTTGTTCCTGTAATTCTCTCATGTCTGTAATAACCCCGCTCGTCAGTTAAAAATCTTTCTGGCCATTTGGGCCGCACGCATGATAAATTTTTCCACCGGCTCAACCAGTTTTTCCCCGGTTCCAACTTCGAACAGAATACTCTTTAAATTCGGGACCTTCTCGAAATACTGACTCAACCGCTCCCAGTCGATTATTCCATCGCCGGGAATAAGATGTTCATCGGATCGGCCATGATTGTCGGACAGATGACAGGTTATCATTCGGTCATAATATTTCTCCAGAAGATGAAAAGGCGGCCCGCTGAAGTTTTCATGGGAGCTGTCATAGCAGAAACCAAGCCGGGATCGGTCGAACCGGTCCAGCAGTCGGGCACAGATCCAGGAGCCATCCTCGCGCGGTAAATTCTCAATGGCTACAGCAAGATTATCCGGCAATGATGCCAGGATTTTCTCCAGTGAAAGTGATGCCCTCTCCAGACTATTTCCCCTGGTACCTGTCAAATAATAATGAGGATGCAAAATTACCAGGGGAATTCCGTATCCGGCGGCGGTCCGGGCAAAATCGAGAAAACGCTCGCAGGAACGTTTCCGGGTAGTTTCATCGGATGCCGCTATATCATCTTCGAGCCCGAACGGTGCATGGGCTGACTCTATGGACAATCCCAGCCGGTCGGCCGTCTTCCTGACTTCCTGAAAGCCATATCGGTCATGGAATCGACCATGTCCAAGATTGCCGCCAAGAGAAATAAAATCCAGATTGGCCCCGGCAATAATCTCCAGTTGTGTAAAGATATCGACAGTATAATCCACCGTCGTAGATAAACCAAACCGATACCCTTTATTCATCCGCCCAATATATTATCATAATCCTCGGGAACAATAAAAAACCGCCCGGAAAAATCCTGCGATTTTCCCCGGCGGTTTTGTTCGTCAGGCAAATACTCCGGAAATGAGTTTCTTGCCTTTTTTCTTACTCTCCGTGTCCCTTTCAAGTATGCAAGTGTTTTTAAATCTCCGTATATGTCGGTGTCGAAAGATACCGCTCCCCGGTATCACAGACAAAGGTCACAATTATCTTGTCTTTGTTTTTCCTATCCGAGGCCAGTTTCAAAGCAATAGCCACATTGGCGCCGGCCGATATACCCATCAGGATGCCCTCCTGTCGGGCCATCCGGCGGGTGGTTCCAACGGCTTCTTCATTGGTTACGGTTATTATCTCATCGACCACACTTAGATCGAGGACATCGGGTTTAAATCCGGCCCCTATTCCCTGGATGGGATGAGGCCCCTTCTGCCCCCCGGACAAAACCGGTGACGCCGCCGGCTCAACGGCTATTACCCGAATTGCAGGATTCTTTTCCTTCAGATACCGCCCGGTTCCGGTAATCGTCCCCCCGGTCCCGACGGCCGAAACCAGAATATCGATTTTGCCTTCGGTATCATTCCAGATTTCCGGTCCGGTCGTGGTATAATGAATCATTGGATTGGCGGGGTTTTTGAATTGCTGAAGCATATAAGAATCGGGCGTTTTTGCCAGAAGCTCCTCGGCCTTTTTAATGGCCCCCGGCATTCCCTCGGCTCCGGGTGTCAAAATCAGGGTGGCTCCCAGAGCCTTGAGCAGGTTTCGCCGTTCCACCGACATGGTGTCGGGCATCGTCAGGGTCAATTTGTAGCCCCGGGCGGCCGCAATATAGGCCAGCGCAATTCCGGTATTCCCGGAAGTCGGTTCAACCAGATGAGTATCGGCATTCAACAGGCCCCGTTTTTCGGCATCCCTGATCATTGCCATGGCAATCCTGTCTTTGACCGAAGAAAGCGGATTGAACGATTCCATCTTGACGATCACGATTCCCGGCCGGCCGGCCGTAATACGACTCAGCCGGATCAGAGGTGTTCGTCCGATCAGTTCGGTGATATCCAGGGCTATTCGAGCCATTGATGATCCTCATCAGGACGGCTTTTAGATATGATACATTTCCTTGCCGCCCGTCAATTTCGGCACCAGGTCGGAAATTTTGATCGAACGGAAATATTTCACGGTCATTTTCTCGGCATCCTTCCAAACGAAGGACAAAGAATCGACCCCGCCCCGTCCCTGTTCGGTAAACAGGATACTGCCCTCAAAGGCGGCCACTATGTCATATACGGTTATGGTGTTGGGCTTCTTTGACAGATAATACCCGCCTTTCTTGCCGCGGGTGGCCTCGACCAGCCGGGCTCGCCGTAATTGAGAAAGAAGAAGTTCCAGATATCGGACCGGAACGTTTTGCCCAGCGGCTATTTCCTTTGCCTGAAGCGGGCCCTTGCCGTGATAGGCCGCCAGAGCCACGATTGCCTTTAGTCCGTACTGCGCTTTGAGAGAGATCATAAAACCCCCTTGGTTAAAGATATATTACTTATTGTCCGATTTTAAGGCCGAAAATTAACATAGAGACTTGTTTGATTATTCATGATATTGGATTTATTTGCCAAAGTTGCCTTAATTCCTAGTTGCTATAATCAAATTTGGCTTTAAAACACTCTTTTATAATAAAACTCAAATTATAATTGCGCAACAACAAATTTAACCTTCCGCCCAGATTGGCAGAGCGTCCGGGACAAAGCCAAAAACGAACCGGCCGAGCAAAAATACGAACCCGGTAACCAATATTACCCCGATAATATTTAGAATTATCCCCGATTGAGCCATCTGTCTGACCGTCACCCGCCCCGATCCGAAGACAATGGCATTGGGTGGGGTGGCCACCGGAAGCATAAAGGCGCAGGAAGCTGATAATGTCGCCGGAATCATCAACAGCAGCGGATTGACTCGTATGGCTACTGCCAGCGAGGCCAGAATTGGCAAAACCATCTGGGTGGTGGCCGTGTTTGAAGTCAATTCCGTCAGAAAAGTCATCATCAGGCAAACCGCCGCCACAATCATCCAGGCCGGGAAATGACTGAAACCGCTCAGATGTCCCCCGAGCCAGACTGAAAGCCCCGATTCCTTGAATCCGGCCGCCAATGCAAAACCGCCGCCGAATAGCAGAACAATTCCCCACGGAATCTTTACGGCCGTGGCCCAGTCCAATAAACGCCCTTTATTCTCCGATCGGGAAGGAATAAGAAAAAGCGACAGGGCCACCGCCATCGCCACCGTCCCGTCACTGATAAATGACTTTTCCGGCATAATCCTGGTCCATCCGGGAATAACAAAACCGCCGATTGGAATATCACTCCGAAAAATCCAGGCCAGGGCCAGAATCAGAAAAGCTATCAGGACCGCCCGCTCTTCGAAATTCATCGAACCCAGTCTGCGGTATTCGTCTCTAAAAATATCTTTGTTAATCTGGGGTGCTGTTCCCTTCGGAACAAAAAGCCATATTAAAAGCCGCCAGGCTATCAAAAGAAAAACCGAGGCAAAGGGGAACCCGAACATAATCCACTGGGTGAAACCGATATCCGGTGCCCCGGGAAAGGTTATTTTCAAAATTCGCACAAAAGCCAGGTTGGGCGGGGTTCCGATCAGGGTGCCGATTCCACCGATCGAAGCGGCATAGGCGATTCCAATCATCAATCCGACCGCAAATCGCCTGATTTTGGCTTCTCCCTGATTTTCCTCCAGTTTATCGACTACCGCAATGGCAATCGGTATCATCATCATGGCCGTAGCCGTATTCGATATCCACATCGACAGAAAAGCCGTGGCCACCATGAAACCGAGAATAATCCTTCCATGGCTGACCCCAATCAACAGGATGATTTTAAGCGCGATCCGGCGATGCAGATTCCATTTCTGCATGGTCAGAGCAACCATGAATCCCCCGATGAAAAGAAAAATGGTGTCGTTGATATAAGTCGGGGCAATTGCCGATCCCGACATTATACCAAGAATCGGAAACAGCACCAGAGGAATCAGGGCGGTTACCGCCAGCGGAACGGCCTCGGTTATCCACCAGACCGCCATCAAAATAGCCACCGCCGCGGTTCGCTCAACGGCCGGGTTCTGCGGATCGAGATCAAAAAAAATCAGAATAATCAGAGCCAGAATCGGCCCAAGGTATAAACCTAACACTGTTTTTCTATCACTCTTCCTTACCATATCACCATTATTCTTCATAGGTACCCTGTAGTGATGATAGAATCCAATCCCCCCCTTTATTTCAATATAAAAGATGGGAAATTGAAAGCAAAATAAAACCGGCGGGCTGGATAACCCGCCGGCATTTAAATCCTGTGAATGATACAGGTCATTTTAGATCTTCCATGGTCACCTTGATTTCATATCGTCCATCGGGAAGAGTGATTACCTCGACCTGGGCATTATCCTTGCCTTCGGCCGCCAGTCTGGCTTCAATCTCGGCTTTAATTTCATCGGCGGTTTTACCTTCGGTATCGACTTCAACCGCTGGGGGCCCTTCGGGTGTATCAAAAGTAACTTTATCCGATCCATTCAGATCAAATTGCAGTTCCATTTTCTCTTCCGTTTGCCGGTCACCGATAGTCTGATTCGATGATACAGAAATTAGCATCTGGTCGCCGGTGGTCGTTACCGATACGTTCGGATCAATCATCCCCCCCGCCGCCAGCTTCTGTCTGATTTCGGCGGCGATTTCCTGATCGGTCTTACCCTGAGTATCAACTTCGACCCTGAAGTTATTCATCACCTGGGCATAGATCGAACCGGAGACTCTGGCGATCATAGGTTCGATAACCGGCTCTGTGCTCATCCCGGTTAAAGCGGTGAAAGCAATGGCCGCTTCGCGCGCCGCCTTTTTATCCGGCAGATTGGAAATCAGGCACTCTCCTTCATTCAGATTGACATTGGCTTCGCCATAACCCAGCGCCGCCAGGGCCTCACCGATCCGTCCCGGCTCAACAGCCGTCGATGGCACATCGGCGAGCGTAATCTGATAACCGACCGTGGTGGTATAGGAAAAAGGTACCAGAGTAATAAATAAAAACACTCCCAGGGCCAGGCCCAACCCGGCCAGTAATTTTGGACGAGTCATCAATTGATTCTTCATAGCTGACATGATAGTCTCCTTTTTAGGCGACGATGACATCTCCTCGATTTTACTTCGCATTTGCGAGAAGTCCGTCATCGGTCCGGTGTCTTTGGTTTTGGCCGATTCGAGCAGTCTTTGTAATTGCCTGGCCGATTCCGCCGCGCGGGCGCATGACGGGCATTGTTTGATATGCTCGACGGTTACCCGATCAAGCTCTCCGGCATTTTCATTAATCCGCCGAATCGCTTCCCGGCATCGCATATTTTTCTTTGCCATGTATTGCCTCGCCTGCAGAGTTTACGGTTTCCGTCCGCGCCAGGTAATTTTCAACCACCTCGCGCATCTTTCGTCTGGCCCGAAACAATCGAGCCTTGATGGTCCCTTCCGGCTTGCCGAACATGGATGCCAGTTCCGCAACTTTCCAGCCTTCGATCTCATACAACAGAATCAGAGCCCGGTCTTCGGCCGACAACACCCGCATGGTTCGTTCCAGCCAGCGCCTGGAATCATACTCTCCTCTCGGATCGAAAATCCCGCTCGTGGCGCTCCCGTTTGCCGATCGGTCAATCTTCCGACTCCACCAGGATCTCCGGTACCGGTTTTTGAAACGGTTGACGAGGATTCGATAAAGCCAGGGCCTGAAGGAGTTCGGGTCCTTCAAAGACTCGATCTTCACTATCGCCGCCAGCAATCCTTCCTGGTAAAGATCATCGCCATCGTCACGGTTTCCCGTCAACTTTCGGCAGAAGGCCTCCGCCGCAGGATGGATCGGCTCGAGAAGCTTCCAGAACTGCTGTCTATCCATGTTCAATCCTAAGACACCTTTGATGGACTATCGGTTGCCTAATATACCCTATTGTTTTCCAAGGAGTTGCAATTATTTAAAACAACTATTCCATATTTCACCCGGCCGGCCGGGAAGAAAACAGGTCAGTATCTGTATTTTCTTCAGAAGCAGAAATCAACCCGCTCAATTTCAGGAGGTATTCTATGAAGACCGGAATTATTGTATCGGGAATGGCTTTGATGGCGGTCATTGCTTTGCTGCCCATCATTATCAGTGCCGGCCCGACCGCCAAAATCACGGGTATTATCACCGACCATGAAACCGGGAACCCGATTCAGGGAGTCACCATGACCATCATGGAAACCGGTGATCGTACTATTACCGATTCCCGGGGAATGTATCTTATTAATTTTGTTGCACCCGGATATTATACTATTAGATTCACATCATCATCGTACCATACAATCCAGGTCGATAGTGTCCGGGTATCAGCCGGTTTGGTTACCACTCTCAGTCTCAAGATGGAAAAAGCCGCCGATGAATCCGCCGGAGTTATCAGAATGACGGCCAATGGTGATATAGTCGAGCGGCCCGCTTTACCCGATTCTCAAATGAGTTTCGAAGAAATCATAACCACAAGTAATGATTGGCTCTTACGTCAATCGGAAGCCAAGAAAAACGCGGTCGGCAATATAGCCAATTACAGCGGATTGGTTCCAATTGCTCCCTGTCCGGCAGATAAAGGCAGAACCTGTAATCCCTGGGGGAGCTACGGGCCGGCCCACGGCGGAACCGCCATTGTCAACGGTGAGCCGTTTGACGCCATGTTTTTCAAAGATTACGGCACCAATCCTTTTGTCGATACCGAAGACGATCACCTGTCCACATTTGCCATCGACGTCGATGATGCCTCGTATATTATGACCCGCTCTTATCTCGAACGAGGTGAGTTGCCGCCCGATGAAGCCATTCGCACCGAAGAATTCATTAATCATTTTAAATACAATTATGAATCTCCCCGGGAAGAACAATTCAGTATCAATATCGATGGTTCGGGATCGTATTTCGGTCAGAATTGCGAATTACTGCGGATCGGGATCAAGGGACGGGAAATAAATCCCGAAAACCGTAAACCGGCCAATCTTGTTTTTGTTATCGATATTTCCGGTTCCATGGCTCGCGAGGATCGGTTGGGCCTGGTCAAAAAGGCGCTTCGCATTCTGGTCGATAATCTCGAATCGCGCGACCGGGTCGGTATTGTGGTCTATGGCTCCAGTGGCCGGGTGGTTCTCGAGCCGACTTCCATTCATGATAAAAACCAGATTCTCTCCGCAATCGAATGGCTGCAAACCGACGGGGCCACCAATGCCGAGGAAGGAATCCATCTTGGCTATGAAATGGCCGAGAAATACTTCGAGCCGGAAAAAATCAACCGTATCATCCTCTGCTCCGATGGCGTCGCTAATGTCGGAACCACCGGACCCGATGAAATACTGAAGCAGATCAAGCGTTTCGCGGACAAAGGCATCACCCTGACCACGGTCGGATTCGGAATGGGCAATTTTAATGATATTCTGATGGAGAAACTGGGCGATAAAGGCAACGGTCATTATGCATATGTCGATGATATCGCCGAAGCGCGGAGGATTTTCATGGAAAACCTGACCGGAACTCTTCAGGTAATCGCCCGCGATGTTAAAATCCAGGTTGATTTCGACCCCGCTGTGGTCCGCAGTTATCGCCTGATCGGTTATGAGAATCGTGATGTTGCCGATGACAAATTCCGCGACGACAAGGAAGACGGGGGTGAGATCGGATCCGGCCACCAGGTTACCGCTCTCTATGAAATCAAACTCAACCCGCAGAAATCGCGTCTTCCATTGGGGACGGTTTTTATCCGCTATAAGGAGCCGGATGCTGAAATTGTCCACGAAGTCAGCCGCAAGATTGACCGGGCCCTGTTCTTAAAGGAATTCGAACAACAATCGGCCAACTTCAGACTGGCCGCAGCGGCCGCTGAGTTCGCTGAGATTCTTGGCAAATCATACTGGGCCAGAGATTCCAAACTTGAAACGGTTTATCAGATGGTTCAGGGGATTTTCGAGGAAAACCAATCGGTGGAAATCGTCGATCTTATGAACCTTATTACCAAGACCCAGAAACTACAGGACCATCTTGCTGAAAAGTAAGTTGGGTGTTACAAAAGGGACAGGTGTACCAACCTGTCCCTTTATACATTCATCAAACAGGGGACGGCCATAATGCCATCCCCGTACTGCCAGGAAAAATATAAGTCGCCTACGGACAATAAGGCGCCCCGCCGCTTGTATACAAATAATTCAACAGGTAAGTCACATCGAGAATATTGATCGCCCCGCTACTGTTGACATCGGCCGATTCCGCCGGATTGGGAGCCGCCCCCTCGCTGTACAAATACTTGATTAAATAGGTAGCATCGAGAACATTGATACTCTCGTCATCATTGGCGTCACCGCAAATGAAGGGAGCAGCGATATTGATGGTATAGCCTTTTTCATCCTGACTGCCGTAAATATCCTCAACCAGAATCGTGCATTCGATTTCCCCGGAAATCGTGGGCGTTCCTTCAAGTAACCCCTCTTCCGATAAAATCAGACCGGTTTCTTCCAGATCACCGTTTTTATCGGTCCAGGTCAATGGATCGGTCCCACCGCCCGCCTCAATCTGAACCGAATATGCCTCGCCCTGTAATCCATCCGGAAGTGATTCGGTTGCGATTGTTACCGGCGCGTTTATTGTCAGGGTGAAGATTTCCTCATCCGAGGAACCGATCGAATCGACAGCGTGAACCGTGAAGGTTGCCTGACCCGATGAGAGCGGAGTCCCGCTGATCAATCCATCGGACGCAATTTCCAATCCGGTTCCCTCCAGATCACCATTCAAATCGGTCACAATCACTTCACCTGTTCCCCCGGTTATTACCAGCGGGAAATCATAATCAAATCCGGCCGTGGCCGGCAACAGGTTTTCACTCAAAATACTGACCGCCGGATTTATAATAAAAATAAAGGGCACTTCCTCAATATCACCCACTCCGTCAGCCAACTGCGCGGTGAAGATAATCTGCCTGGCTATAGACGATGTCCCCGAGAGACGTCCCGCGGCGGTCAGAGTCAGTCCCGTTCCGGCCAGGCTGGAATTTTTATCCGACCAGGTTAGTGGGGCTGTTCCTCCGGTCGCCTGAAGCATCTGCGTAAAAAAGACACCGGCCGTCCAGTCCGGAAGAGAAACTGTGGTTATCTCCAGCGATTCATTGACGGCAAATGACAGTAATTGTTCATCGACCGCCCCGATCTGATCGCTGACGGCCGCTGTAAACGACACTGTCCCGGCCGCCACCGGCATTCCGCTGAGGACACCGGCAGTCGAAAGAGTGAAACCGCTTCCGGTAAGATCGTTGCTTTTATCGCTCCAGCTCAGGGGGGATGTGCCACCGCTTACCTGCAGAGTTTTATTGTACGTCACTCCGGCCGTCCAGTCGGGCAGGATGTCGGTCGTAATTTGCAGAGCGGCATTGACCTGGATACTCAATATTTTTTCGTCGAAAGCGCTTGCTTCATCGGTTACCACGGCCGTAAAGACATGTAATCCCGAAACCGTCGGGGTCCCCGAAATCAAACCGGAATCCGACAGACTCAACCCCGTTCCCGCCAGATTATTGTACTTATCGCTCCAGGTGTACTGGCCGGTTCCACTGGTAGCCTCGAGTTGCTGAGAATAAGGCATTCCGGCCGTCCAGTTCGGTAAACTGTCGGTCATAATGATCGGTTGATTGCTGTCGCACACAAAGACCTTGATAACGATATCATCAACGCCGGCCTCGACCACCGAACCGCTGTTCAAATCCGAGGCCTCGAATTTTAATTTCATTGTTGTCGTCGGGGTAATCAGGTCCGAAATCCAGAAACTATATTTGTACCAGCCGCCGTAGGCCTGTTCTACCGGGCCGATTGTCTCAACCAGCGTCCAGTTCACTCCGCCATCGTTGGAGATATATACATTCATCTCATCATTATTAGGATCAGCCCCGAAATCGTTGGAGTACCAACGGGCATAATGGACCAGCGCATCACCCGCCGGGACCGCAAAGACCGGCGAGATCAGGTTGGTGGTGCCGTCATCGACATCGGAATTTCCGTACTCGTTATCCGTCAGATAACACTGCCCCGAACCGTCATAATCGGTCGGGGGATCACCGCGTTCCCCTCCTCCGGCCGGAATACCCCGGTTCCATTGCCCGTCCGCGGCATCCCCGGTAACCGTCCAGCCTTTGTCGGTTTCGAAATTATCCGTAAAAACACTGATGACTTCCGTCGCGGCCGCCGCCATATGGGGCAAACTGGGATCCGGATCATAAAACACGCCGGATGTCATTTCCTCGGCACTAACATAAAATTCTATCCTGTCATAGCATGACAAAACCGGCAAAACTGCCTCATAATTGTTGGGCGAAATCTCATCCATGGCCACCGTCTGGATCGGATCGCCGTTGATCGAATAATGCAACTGCCCGGTCCCCGAAACCGGCTGACCGGTCGATATGCCGGAAACAACAACACTGAATGTTTCGGCCTGGCCGGGAGTAACGGATTCGGGAATACCATCCGGATAATCGAAGGCCAGGGCGCCATATCCGGTATAGACAACATAGCTGGCTCCGTAACCGATGCTGGAACAGCCATATTCCATCCGCATGTATCCACCCTCTTCGCCCCAGCCGGTTCCCCAGGAATTGCGCATAATCCAGACGCCGCTGGTTCCCTGGCTGTCATCCCAGCCCACCAGAACCACCCCGTGATTGACCGTACCCGAGGCGCATCCATTGAATATTCCGCCCGTATAGGCCTGCATAGCGCTGTTGGCATAGACGGCTACTGAAATCGGCCCGTAATCGAGAATGGCCTGCTTCATTGCCGAAACCGACGGGATGCTGTAGGAATTTCCGATATACCCCCAGGAATCAATCGTGTAATAATGATCATAGGGACAATTACAGGTCCCGTTGGTGGCGGTATAAGGGAAATCTTCTTCCATCACGGCTCCGAAACCGCCGCAGGGATCAGTTTTCCATTGGTGGTAATCATGAGCCCACCAGCCGCCCTCACAGTCATAACCATCCTGGTTGCAGCTGACTAGCCACTGTTCCGAGAGATCAACCGTCAGACCATCTTTGATAAGAATATTGCATTCCAGGGCGCCAACCGTACCGAAGGCCCAGCAACTGCCGCATCCGCCCTGATTCTTGACCGGAGGACACCCGGTGGAATCGCGCCAGTCGAAAGCCGCAGGTAGATCGCGATCGGCTTTGATATTGCCGAAGAGGGACTCGTCCTGCGGATTATCAGGAATTTTCAAACCGCATAACTGCTCCAGAGGATATTGTGTGGCCGGATTCTCCCCGACCGAAAACGTCCAGTTTTCCTGTCTGGCCCGAATCTCCAATTGTTCGATATCCTTGCTCGACAACTGGGCCAGGGCCGTTGCCGCCGAAATCATGGCCAAAACCAGAATAATAAGACCATTCACTCCTTTAAAACTTCTCATCTGACAGCCATCCTCATATTTCAATTAAAATTATTCTCATTATAAATAAGGCGGATTTAAATGTCTCCGGTCCGGAAAAAAGAAATCCTGTACGTGCGAGAAAATTCACGATAAGCATCCGCAGTCCCAAAAAAGATTCTCAAAAGGTACAACCTCGCGGGCAAATAATTCTCATTTTTATATGGTAAATAAATATAACTCATTATTCTCCACTGTCAACCATATTAATCGGTAACTGATTATTTTATATGAACATACGCTTATTTCAAGTACTAAATACTCATCGGGGGCCAAAATATGAAAAATAGTCATAAGCTCATATAAGTTATTAAAAATTCATAAGTTATAAAGAAAATACTTGACCAAAACACTATTTGATCTTATTTTACAATTATAAGGCAGGCGACAATTCGCTGTCGGCTTTGGTAATCCAAAGTGCAATATGTTTTTATAAAATCCCCACAAGCCTCATTAACCCTTGCTATTGCTATAAATAATGGAAGTATTTGAATTTTAAACACTTAACGTGAGGGAAATTAGAGAGGGAGCTATGTTAAGGAATATTTCGATATTATTCCTGGTATTGACAATAGCCTTATCAGTGGCGTGGGCGTCGGGCCGGCATAAAAAGACATCGGTAAAATCCAGCGCCGACATTCAAGTCTCAACCGATGCCATTCGCCATGAGTCTCCCGGATATATAATCGGGCAAACCTATTATGATGAACAGAGTATGGGGCGAATGGGCCGGCAGATCGATTGGCGCAATGATCAGATAGTCCGCATGACCTGGACATCAATTCCCGAACCGATTATTAATATATATCAACCAACCTCAACGAAGTATGAAATATGGGATGCCGATTTGGCCGCCCTTTCTTTCCAGGGCAGTATGGGAGGGTGCAATATCTCCAGTCCCGTAACTCTTTCGGGTTACGGGTATCTTGATGTGACTAAAACCGGAAAGGTCGTAATCGCCACAAATTACCTTGAATCGGATGACAGCTATGACGAATATGAACTGCGGCCAACAATTCATTATGAAGCCTTTGCCTACTCATGTTATTTTTCGCCATACCGTACACCGGTTCCCGATATTATTACCGGGTCAAATGTGCCATCGGAACTTTATGCTCCTTATGATCACGCCGCTTTTCTCTGGCCTTCAATCGAGTACCAGGTCCTTGAAGGCGATATCGTCACCCATATTTTTGCACGGATGAACCGCCTGGATGGCGCTTCGGCATTCATTCATTACTTCCGGCGTCTCGGAGGGCCAACCGATTCAAACTACACCTGGGATTATCCGGCAGTCGTGATCGATACCACCCGATCCTATTCTAACACTGTGACATCGTCACGTACCTCCGGCAAAGCCGCCCTGATCTGGCTGGCACCGCCGCCTGAAATTCCGGGAAGTGCGGAATCACAAACGCGAGATATGGATGACCCCTCGCTTGGAAGCAGCCTGCATACCAATGATGTCTACTACATGATATCCAATGACATGGGCGCATCATGGGGAGCCAAACATAATATCAGCGGTTATGATTCATCGGTCGGAGGCTACCTGGCCAGTAACGATATATCCGCCCTGATCGATACCGATGATTACCTCCATATCGTCTGGAACGCCCGCAAGGCTGTTCCCAACGGATATTCGCTGGGTGACTGGGAAAACTACTATGGTGGAAGGCTTTTCCACTGGGGCGAGAATTATAATCTGGTCAGAACCATCAAGGATGCCGGCTGGGCTGAAGGCGAACAAACCTGCACCGGCGGCGAATTCAACAATATGTATATGGTTAAACCGATGATCTCCGAGTGTGCCGGGAAATTCTATACCATTTTCGTCCAGTTCAATGATTACCAGAGCGGTATTGATGATGACTGCCACCAGGATTATTTCACCTCCGGTGACTGGGATGGAACGGCCGATGGCGAAGTCTACCTGTGCGTTTCAGACAATGGAGGTTTAAACTGGGATGTTGCCCGGAATCTTTCCAATTCCTATTCTCCAAATTGCAGTGAATCGGGATCAATCGAATGTGAGTCCGATATGTGGCCGTCTATTTCCCGTTATGGTATGACCGTCACAGATGGTGATTTTACCGGCGTCCCGGTCGTTGATCCATCGGGAAGTTACAGCGGGAATCAGTTTCTTGATGTCCTGTATATTAACGACAAACATCCCGGATCGTGCCTGCGGGATGCCGGGGTCTGGACGCTCAATCCGGTCAAATGGTTCCGGGTCCCCTGCGTGGACCCATCAACCGAACCACCCCCGCCCCCCGACATTGCCGATATCGGCTTTCCGACCTGGACATCGCCCGGAGTACAACTTGATACTACATTGCATATAGAGAACTTCGGCAGTTCGGATCTGGTCATGTCATCAATAGATACAGAAATCCTGAGCGGTCCGGCCGGGTGGCTTGAAGTCGGCAATCACGGGCCCATAATTATTTCGGGAACGACTCCAAATTACTATGATCTGGACGTTTACTTGAACTATGACGGTGTCATTTCATCAGGAACCTGGAATGTCGAGGGCTATATTTTAATCAACTATGATATGGGCGAAGGCGTTACAGACACAGTTAAGGTCGATCTGATTGTAGTCGATGATCTGCCATTCCCGGAATTCACCGAAATCCGAACCGAATGTAAGGCCCTAATTCTCGATAATTCCGGGAATTTCGGCAACGACGGTTACAGCCCATTTAGTGGATATGGCGGCAAACATCTGAATTTCTTCGATGACTGCGATACTACCGACAACAATGAAGGAAGCGACGATAATGCCCTTATTTATGTTTACACCGGCAGTCCTTTCGTTCTGAGAATAAACGAATCCGGCGATACCATAATAAACTATGACATGCGTGACGGTTATTGGGGGTCTCCCAAGGGTTTCTATCCTCAAACAGCCATTACAGTCGATTCAACCAGCTTCCCGGAATTCCGTTATGTTCAAACCGGAAGATTTATTACCTATGATTCGGCCGTGGCTATGAGGATTGAATATTACGCCCCGAAATCGCCCGATAGCTGTGATTTCCTGGTTTTGCGCCACGAGGTTTATAATAATACCGATCACACCCTGAACGGTGTTTATATCGGGGATATTATCGATTTCGATATCCCTTCCGACTCCATAATCGACAATGGTTCGGGATATGATGCAGTTGGCGGTGATGAAAGCCGCGATCTTATGTACCAGTATGGTGCCGAATACGGTCCCGATGCTACCGCCAATAATGATTGTGTTCCGGCCGACGCGCGGATGGGCGGACTGGCTTTCTACAATGGCTATAAAATCCCCTTCCGTGTCACTTCCGACAGCCTTCAGAATCCGGCCGGCCCCTGGTGGACCCATCGCCAGCTGGAGTGGTTTGCCCCGACCGGCGGTATTGTCCCCGGCGCCTTTTACCGCAAGATCGCCAGTATGGGGACTTCATGGGAAACCTGGGAGGCTGTCAACCCGGGCATGCCGGATTCGATGTATCAGGATTTGTTCACGGTCGCCGTTTATGGGAAATTCAATCTCAAGGTCGGGGATACGCTGGTTTTTGTCAAAATCCTGGCCACCGAATATGATGGCGGCCTGGCCGGCTTACAGCAGAGTATCGATGAAGCCAGAAACTGGATCGCCAATGCCCCGGCACCCATTTTCGAATGGCCGGAAGGAGAAACCTCATGCTGCGTAATGATGGGGGATATCAATAACAACGGAATCTATAACATTCTCGATATAACATATCTACTCAACTATCTGTATAAGGAGGGTCCAGCACCGCCGTGCCCGGCTCATGCCGATGTCAATTGCAGTTGCTCCATCAATATCCTGGACATAACGTGTATGATCGGAAGACTTTATACAGGGACATGTGAATTTTGCACCTGTGAGCAATGGGTTGACAAATGCGGCGATGATCCCTGGTGATGGATTTTGAAAGGAAATAAAGTTTCAGTAGTAATAGTCAACGGTCTATGGAAAGAATAGACTGATTTTGGAAGAGAGAATCCTCGATTTAGAGGATGAAATGAAGGGAGGATTTATGAAAAGGCTGTTTGCTTTCACCTCACCCGCCTTGATTCTTGCCGCCATCTGTGTTATGGCCTGCCCGGCTCAGGGGCAAGTCGGACGATGCTGTTATGGAACGCAGGAAGATCTGTCATGTGACATGCTTACTATTGAGGAATGTCAGGCTTTGCCGGATATGAACTCATGGGAAGCGGACCTGAACTGCCAGGATAATCCCTGTATCTGGCGCTGTTGCCAGTTCAAGGGTGATGTCAACGGAAATGGCTCTTTCAATATTCTGGACATTACCTATCTGGTGGCCTATCTGTATAAGAGCGGCACGCGGCCGCCATGTTTTGCCGAGGCCGATTTCAACTGCGATTGTCTGTTAAATATCAGGGATATTACGGCCATTATATACACCGTTTATCGGGATATCTGGCCATCCGACTGCACCTGCGAAGACTGGTATGACAATTGCGGAGAAGATCCCAGGTAATAGGCTTATTAGAAGGTAAAATAGCTTCAGCATCAATAACTTATGGCCGGGTGAATCCGGGGCTCCGCCCCGGAAATCCCGGCTATAAATATCTTGACAAAACGTATAATTTTCTTATCTTAATATTTGAACTTTGTAGAAACCAGCTATGGTGATTTTTTACTTCAAGAGGTTACGTTAATATATTGTCTTATCGCTAAGGGATTTACCGGAGTCAATTAGTAAGAATATTCTGGAGGAGTTTATGCGCCTCTGTTTGGGATCCCTTGGGATATGTTTTTTCTTTTTAATAATTTGCTGTATTTTCATCCTGATTCCCGATCCGGCCCGGGCCCAGTTTCCCGATCTGGTCGTTCGGGTCAATGACACCTCGGTCAGCATTGGTCAGGATCAGGTTATCATACCGGTCAGCATGAGTAATTACGCCGATACTATTGCCGGTTTTCTTTTGACTCTTGACAACGATCGACCCGATCTGCTTGACCTGGCCAATGGTGTCCTGGATACCACCGGCACCCTTGTTTCCGGATGGCAGGTTATTTACAAAAGCTCCTATGGAACCACCGGAATACAGATTACCGCCATTGCCAATGCCACCCACCCTCCTTATGTTTCTGGAATAGCCTATCCCCAGGTAGGGGAAATTCCTCTGGTAAAAATCGTCACCGATATAAGTACTGATTCGCTGTTATCTGTTCCCCAGATTGCTACAATTGAAATTATCAAGGAGTATCAATATTTCAATTTTTCCGATCCCAACGGCAAGTCGATCGGCCTGGCTTACGATACCATTCTGGACACATCCTACTACAACTGCCTTGAATGGGAGGTCACTCCCGGCGGCGATACCGTTTGCAATGATTGGGAAGAAGTCCCTGAACCGCCTGCCGACACAACCGTGATCGGCCCCAAATATATCAACCACCATCTCGATACATCAATGGTCTATATGTTAGACGGCGAGATCATTTTCCCCCCGAGGACCTCCTGCCAGTTTATGGGCGACGCCAATGATGACGGGGTCATCAATATTCTCGATGTCACATACATGATAAATTACCTTTATCGAGGCGCATCGTCGCCGCCATTGCCCGATCAGGCCGATGTTAATTGCAGTTGCCAGTTGAATATTCTTGACGCAACCTGTATTCTTTCATATATTTACAGTATTCCGCCTTATTGCTCTTTTTGTTCCTGTCAGGATCATCAGAATATATGTGGTGACTGACGATAGACAGGATTCGAACATCGATGGAATGGGCCTTTTAATCTTGACAATTGTGATTAAAATGGTATAATTATTATATGTTCCCTGATTGCAGGAGCTTACTTACTTTTTTGAATTTGGATTATCGCAATTTTCTCATTAAGGAAGTAATTTGAAGAATTTGCTAAGGGATTGCCTTTAAACAACCCCAAATTCTGAAATGGAGGAAACTATGCGCCCCACCCTCAAATCCCTTAGTTCACAATCCGGACGACTGTTCCTGATTGCATTATTTTTGCTTTTTGCAATCCCGGCTTTGGCCCAGGAGCCCGAGATTGTCATCCGGGTCGACAGTGTTGCTACCTGGTCGGAACAAACCGGTATAGAAATCCCGGTCTATCTGGCGAATTATGCCGATACCATCGCCGGATTGGAATTCTGGATGGTTGTCGACCGGTCCGATATCTTTGAATTTCAGCATTACTGGCAACAGGTTTCCGAAACCGACTCGGTCGTTCATGTCAACTTCGACACGGCGGGGACATTGCTGTCCGGATGGGATATTGTAGCGGCCGTATCCCGGGGCGAATCCGGTCATGATGTGAAGGTTACGGCCTTGCTCAACGATCTGAAACCGCCTGTTAATACCGCGTTCATGGCGCCTCAAAATGGCGATATCCCTCTTATTAAGTTTTTTGCGGATACTTATGATATTCCTGAATTTATTACTGACAGTACGGCAGATATAATCATTAATCCCCTGCAGTCGATAAGCTTTTCAGACCTTTATGGCCATTCCCTCGGTACGAGTATCGATACCATTGTCGATACCAATTGTTATGAATGTGTCGCGTGGATGGAACCTCCTGATGACACAATCTGTTTGGAATGGCAACCGGCGCCCGGGACAACCGGCGACTCATGTGTCTATGACACGTCTTATTACCCTCATCTCGATACTAATCTGGTGGAATTGATTCCGGGGGCAGTGACCATTATTGGCTTTTTATGCGGTGATGTCAACAATAACGGCCTGATCAACATTCTTGATGCCACCTACCTGATTAGCTACCTTTATCTGGGTGGGCCGGCTCCGATTCCTGAGGCGGCGGGAGATGTTGACAATTCCGGTTTTATCAATATTCTCGATGTCACCTATCTGATAAAATATCTTTACAATGGCGGTCCCGCCCCGGAGTGTTGAGTCGCACCCAAAAATTAATATTTATTTCATTATAAAAAGGATAGACTTCATATCTATCCTTTTTTGTTGCCGCAACCTCAACAATGCCTTGGGCTTGAATTCCCCTGAACAGGCCGTTTTTTGATCTTGACAGTTGTATTTAATATGTTATAATTCAGTAAATTAAGGTTACTACTGCCTCGACGACCACATTAATGAGAGTTCATACCTTAATGTTTGATTGCTTACATCATTATTTTCGCGAGGTTTCCGATTCAGGGAACAGGGCTAAGATTATAAATACCGTTTTCGCTGAGATAAATAAAAAATTTAAATAAACTGCTACCGGAGGTTACCTTGAAAAAATTGACAATTGGAACATGGCTGATCCTTTTATTCTGCACTGGCGTTTTCGGAACTGCCTCTGCCTATCAATCGATTCAGCTGAGTGAAGCCCCGGCCGGAATGAAAGTTCTGAATCAGGATCAGAACGGCATTACGGTAAAATTGGATGTGGGGCAAATAGAATTTATTCCCGTTCACACCAAGGCCGGCGATTTTACTATGATTACGGCCGATGGATTGGCCCGAACCTATGATGTCGGCCGTCCGAATCTTCCACAATCAAAGAAACTGATCGCCATACCTTTCGGTAGTGATCTAACCGCTACCGTGATTGATTTCGAAGTCGAGGATATTTCCCTGGCTGACATGAATATAACCCAGCCGGTTATGCCCGCTCAACCCTCCCTTTCGAAGTCGGATGATCCCGAGGCGATGCCATTCGAGTGGGATCAGACGGTTTATCGTACCAACGACTTCTATCGTCAGGAACTGGTTCGGACCGAAATTTCAGGTGTTCTGCGAGATCTGAATCTGGGAACGGTCGCCATCTCCCCGATGGAATACAATCCGGTTGAAAATCGCCTCCGGGTTTATAAAAATATCACGGTTCAGGTTACTTTTAATAATTCGGACTGGGATAAAACCCGTGAAATGCGGGACAAATATTACAGCCCCTTCTTTGAACCGATTTACAACCTGATCTCAAATTACTCCGGGTTCGATGAAGGCATCCGCGGCGATTCGCTGAATCTGGTCAAATACCCGGTTAAATACCTCATTATTTCACACCGGATGTTCGAGGACCAGTTGCAACCGTTTATTGAATGGAAAACCAAGAAGGGCTTTATTGTCCAGGTGGCTTATACCGATGTGATCGGAACCACCAATACCGCTATTAAAAGCTATATTCAGAGCGTCTATAATGCCGCCAGTCCGCCGGAGGACCCGGCCCCATCATTCGTTTTGCTGGTCGGTGACGCTCAACAGATTCCTCCCTTTTCAGGCTCGGCCGGCTCTCATATTACCGACCTGCGGCTCTGTGAATTCACCAATGACAATCTTCCGGAAATATACTATGGTCGATTTTCCGCACAGAATACCACGCAACTGCAACCTCAAATCGATAAAACCATTGAATATGAACGCTATGAAATGCCCGATCCCAGCTATCTGGAATTCGTTACCCTGGTTTCGGGAGTTGATGCCTCCTACGCCAGCACCTATGGCAATGGTCAGATTAATTACGGAACCACTTATTACTTCAATACCGCCCACGGAATCGATCCCAATGTCTGGCTCTACCCGGCGTCAAACGGGGGTACCGCCGCGGCCGATATTCGTCAGACCGTCAGCGATGGTATAGGATTATATAATTATACCGCTCACTGCAGTCATGACGGGCATGCTACTCCATCATTTGAAACCAGTCACCTTGCCGCTCTCACCAACTATCATAAATATCTGCTGGGAATCGGCAATTGCTGTCAGTCCAATACCTTTGGAACCGATTATTCCGATCCCTGTTTCGGCGAGGCGTTCCTGCAGATCGAAGGTAAGGGTGGTATCGGATATATTGGCGGTTCGAATTCAACTTACTGGGATGAAGACTATTTCTGGGGTGTCGGTTATGGACCTATTGTCGGCTCCGGTCCGACTTATGAACAGACAACCCAGGGTGCTTATGATGGTGTCTTCCACGACCATTCCGAACCGGTCGAACGCCATTATGTGACCAACGATGCCGTCGTCTTTGCCGGTAACCTGGCTGTCTGCGAGGGCGGTTCGCGCGTTACCTATTACTGGGAAATTTATCACCTGATGGGTGACCCCTCGGTTTCGACATACCTGGGTATCCCATCGGAAAACAACATCTCTCATGAAGCCACCGTTTTGCTTTCCGCCGAGACTTTTCATGTCGAGGCTGATCCCGGTTCATACGTCGGGATTACTTTCAATGGCGTTCTGCACGGTGCCGCTTATATTGATGATGCCGGTTCGGCCGATATTCCAATCACCCCGTTTGGAACGGTTGGTGAAATGGACCTTGTTATCACCGCCCAGAATCGGGTACCCTATATTACCACCGTTCAGATTATATCTCCCGATGGACCATTTGTGATTCATGATGCTCATAGCATCGATGACGGTTTGGGTAATGGAGATGGTTTGGTGAACTGCGGGGAGTCGATTTTGCTGGATGTTCAGCTGGAGAACGTTGGTCCG